>JAEYQF010000335.1 GCA_023410155.1 Verrucomicrobiota bacterium
TTGCAGGTCCATTTCGATGCACGGCTTCTGCCGCTTGAGCGCTTGATGGAGATCTTGCTGCGCGCGGAAAGCGAGTTGCCGGCGATCGACGATATCGAAGTGCCGTCGCGCATCGTGCACCTGCCGCTTTCGTGGGAGGACGAGTCGACGCTCCTCGCGATTCGCAAATACATGCAGATCGTGCGCAAGGATGCACCGTGGTGCCCGAGCAATATCGAGTTCATCCGGCGGATCAACGGGCTCGAATCTGTGGACGAAGTTCACCGCATCGCATTCGAGGCGAGCTACCTCGTGCTCGCACTGGGCGATGTGTATCTCGGCGCGCCGGTGGCGACGCCCGTCGATCCGCGCCACCGCCTCGTCACGACCAAATACAATCCCGCGCGCACCTGGACGCCGGAAAACGCCGTCGGCATCGGCGGCGCGTATCTCTGCATCTACGGCATGGAAGGCCCCGGCGGTTACCAGTTCATCGGTCGCACGTGCCAGATGTGGAATCGCCACAAGCAGACGAACGACTTCGTGGAGGGGAAGCCGTGGCTGCTCCGCTTCTTCGACCAGATTCGCTTCTATCCCGTCTCGAACGCAGAGCTTGCGCAGTTCCGCGAAGATTTCCCGCAGGGCAAAGTGAAACTGAAGATCGAGGAAACGATCTTTCGCCTGCGCGATTATCAAAGACTTCTCGCGGAGAACGCCGAGACGATCGCGACGGCCAAGTCGCGGCAGCAGGCGAGCTTCGAGGCCGAGCGCAAGCGCTGGGAGGAAAGCGGCCAGCTCAATTTTTCTGCCGAGTCCGAGACCGCCGCAGAAGTCGACGACACCGCGATTCCGGAAGGTTGCACGGCCGTGCCCGCGCACATTCCCGGCAATGTCTGGAAGATCAGCGTGGCCGCGGGCGACACCGTGCAGGAAGGCGAGGTGCTCGTGATTCTCGAGTCGATGAAGATGGAAGTTTCTGTCGTCGCGAGCCGCACGGGCAAAGTCAGGGAAGTCCGCTGCGCGGAAGGCAAGCCGGTCAACGCCGGCGAAACACTGGTCGTCCTGGAGGGCTGATTGATGCTGGAATCACTCGATCTCGTGTCGCTGCGGCAGGCCTTTGCGAAGGGAGGGCTCACGCCGACGCTGCTGCTGGACGAGGTGCTGAGGCGCATCGAGGCTCACGCGGATTCGGCGACGTGGATTCATCGTCTCTCGCGCGAGGAGTTGTTGGCGCACGCGCGACGGATCGAGGCGATCGGGGCGGACAAGCTGCCGCTCTACGGGGTGCCGTTTGCGATCAAGGACAACATCGACCTCGCCGGTGCGCCGACGACTGCCGCGTGTCCGGAGTTTGGATACGTGGCGAAACAATCGGCTCCAGTGGTGCAGCGGTTGATCGACGCAGGGGCGATTCCAATCGGGAAAACCAACCTCGATCAGTTCGCGACGGGTCTGGTGGGCGTGCGTTCGCCGTATGGCGTGCCGCGAAATCCGTTCCGCGCCGATGTGATCCCCGGCGGGTCGAGCAGTGGCTCCGCGGTTGCGGTGGCAGCCGGGCTCGTCTCGTTTGCGCTCGGCACCGACACCGCGGGCTCGGGACGCGTGCCGGCAGGACTCAACAATCTCGTCGGACTGAAGCCAACCAAAGGTGCCTGGAGCACGTGTGGTCTCGTGCCGGCCTGCCGTTCGCTGGATTGCATCTCGGTTTTTGCGCTCACCTGCGCGGATGCAGCCACGGTGCAGGGGATCGTCGAAGGTTTCGACCCCGCGGACGCTTTCTCGCGCGAAAGAACACATACGCCCGCATGGTCGGCGCACCCGCGCATCGGTGTGCCATCGGCAACCGAGCTTCAGTTCTTTGGAGATGAGGAGGCCGAGCGATTGTTTCACGCGAGTCTCGCACGACTCAGAGACATCGGAGCCGAGGTCGTGGAGTTCGATTTTGCGCCGTTTCGGGAAACAGCGGCGCTGCTCTACCAAGGACCTTGGGTCGCGGAGCGTTGGGCGGCGCTGCGGGAGTTTCACTCGCAGCACCCGGACGCATTTTTTCCGGTGACGCGCAGAATCGTCGAAGGCGCCAATGCGCTCAGCGCCGCCGACGCGTTCGACGGATTCTACAAACTCGCCGCTCTCCAGCGGCGGGCGAGCGCCGAGTGGCGGACGATGGATGCGATGCTGCTGCCCACCGCGCCGCGTCCCTACACCGTCGCTGAAGTCGCCGCGGAGCCCGTGCTGTTCAATTCGCGGCTGGGCACCTACACGAATTTCGTGAACTTGCTCGATCTCTCCGCGATCGCGGTGCCGGCGGGCATGCGCTCCGATGGGCTTCCATGGGGCGTGACGTTCATCGCTCCCGCGTGGAATGAGCGGAATCTGCTCGCCCTCAGTTCGCGCTGGCACGCTGCCGTCGGTGGGACCTTGGGGGCGACAAAGTCCTCGCTGCCGTCCGCCAATCTCGTCGCCGCTCCGACTCCCGACGTGGTGCGGCTCGCGGTCGTTGGTGCGCATTTGAGCGGATTGCGGCTGAATCACCAACTGACGGAGCGCGGCGCCCGACTCGCGTGGACGGGTCGCACTGCTGCGGAGTATCGACTGTTCGCGCTGCCGAACACCACACCGCCAAAACCCGGTTTGCTGCGCGTGAGCGAAGGCGGCGTGGGGATCGAAGTGGAAGTGTGGGAAGTGCCGACCGCTGCATTCGGCAGCTTCGTCGCCGCCATTCCGCCACCGCTCGGCATCGGTTCGCTTGCCCTCGAGAACGGCGAAACCGTGAAAGGTTTCCTTTGCGAGCCGCACGCGCTCGCCGGTGCGCGCGACATTTCGGCGTTCGGCGGCTGGCGGGCCTTTCTTTCCGCGGGCACAGCAAACGTGTAACTTTTCGCGGGGGCCGGGGTTCTGTGGACGTATCCTCATGAACTTCGCCCTCCGCTCCTTCCTCTCGGCCGGAATGCTGGCCGCTCTCGCAGTCACCGCGCACGCCAAGATCGAGCGCGTCATCGAAAAGACCTTCGAGGTTCAGCCCGGCGGCTTGGTCCGCGTTGAAACCTCAGGCGGCAACATCAAAGTCGATCCCCAAGCGGGCAATACCGTGAAGGTGGTCGCGCGCCAGAGAATCCGCGCCAGTTCTGAGCGCCAAGCGGATGAGTTGCTTGAGAAGCTCGAGCTGACCATCGAGCAGAACTCCACGGGCGTCTTCGCGCGCGCCAAGATGAATCGCTCCGGCTGGGGCAACAACCCCGTGCAGGTAAATTTCGACGTGATCGTGCCGTCCAACTACAACGCGGAACTCAAGACCTCCGGCGGCAATGTCGAACTCGGCGATCTCGCCGGAAAAGTGAACGCCCGCACCTCGGGCGGGAACATCGTGCTCGGTAAGATCACCGGCGACATCGACGCGGGCACGTCAGGGGGTGACATCCGTCTCGGGGAAGGCGCCGGCTCCGTGAGGCTCAACACCTCGGGCGGGAACATCCGCGTCGGCCGCGCCGTCGGTCCTACAGATTTGGATACATCGGGCGGCGACATCGCCGTGGATACCGTGGAAAACACGCTGCGCGCCGACACCTCTGGCGGCAACGTCACCGCGACCTTCGCCGGTGCGATCGAGGCCGATTGTGATCTCAGCACCTCCGGCGGAAATGTCCGCGCGATCGTGAGCAAGGATGCGGCGTTTCATCTCGACGCCTCTACCAGCGGCGGACGCGTCATCGCCGAGGGCCTGACGATTACTTTGACCGGCGGAGGGCAGGGGAAGAACAGACTCTCCGGCAAGGTTAACGGCGGCGGCCCCGTGCTGAAACTCCGCACGAGCGGGGGCAACGTCGACGTGCAGACGCGCTGAGCGGTTTGTTTCCAACCGCGAACGGATGCCAATGAACGCGAATCCCGAGCCATGAGGCCACGGATAGCACGGATTTGATTTCTGATCCGTGGCCGATGAAGGTCGAGATTCGCGTCCATTCGCCGTTATTGATTCAGCGGCTCGCGACATCGCGCTGGCCACTCACACGCGATGCGGTTGAGTGACGGGATGAGTTTGGAAACAGACTTTCTGGATCTCACCGCGCGCCTGCGAAAACTCCACGTGCTCGGTAGCGTGGGCGAACTGCTCGGCTGGGACGAGCAGGTCAACCTGCCGGCCAACAGCGCCGATCAACGCGCCGAGCAGCACGCGGCGATCGCGGAGGTTCTGCACGCCACCGGGAGCGCGCCGGAGTTGGGGAACTTGCTCGAGCGTCTGGAGCAGGAGACGGATCGACTCGGCACCGACGAACGCATCGTGCTCAAACAGGCCCGCAAGGACTACGATCGCGCGACCAAGCTGCCGGCCGAGTTCGTGCGAGAAAAAGCGCAGCAGGGCAGCCGGGGATATCACGCTTGGGCGAAGGCGCGCGCGGAGAACGACTTTGCCGGCTATGCGCCCGTGCTCGCGACAAATCTCGAATTCGCAAAGCGCGAAGCGGCTTACCTTGGCTGGGCCGGACGCGAATACGACTACAAGCTCGATCAGCACGATCCCGGTCTCACGGCAGACACGATTGCGCGGCTCTTCTCCGAGTTGAAACGCGACCTGGTGCCGCTCGTGCGTGGGATCACGGCCTCGAAAACGCGCGCGAAGAAAGACCTGCTGCGCGGTTTCCCCATCGACCGGCAACGCGTGTTTCTGCGCGAAGTCACGGAGCGACTCGGCTTCGATTATGGGCGCGGGCGAATCGATGTGTCGCTGCACCCCTTCTGTTCCGGCACGGGCGCCGATGTGCGCATGACCACGCGTTTCAATCCGGACGAACCGCTCGATTCGCTCTTTAGCGCGATCCACGAAACCGGCCACGGACTCTACGAACAAGGACTGCGCCGCGAAGTCGCCGGCACTGCGCTCGGCATGCACGCCGGCATGGGAGCGCACGAGTCACAGAGCCGCCTTTGGGAGAATCAGGTCGCGCGCAGTCGGGGGTTCTGGCGGTTTTTCGAGCCGCGCTTTCGGAGGTTGTTTCCCGAGCAGACGGACAACGTGTCGAGCGACGATCTCTACCTGGCGATCAACGCCGTCGAACCGACGCTCATCCGCGTCGACGCCGACGAGGTCACTTACAACCTGCACATCATTCTGCGTTTCGAACTGGAGCAGCGGCTCTTCTCCGGGGCGCTCAAAGTCGCGGACCTGCCTGCCGCGTGGAGCGAGTCGTGCCGCGATCTGGTGGGACTCGTGCCGGACAGTGACCGGACCGGCGTGCTGCAGGACGTGCACTGGAGCGACGGTTCGTTCGGCTATTTTCCGAGTTACTGCCTCGGCAACATGCTCGCCGCGCAGCTTTGGTATCGTGCGCTGACCCTGCGCCCTCAGCTCGAGGACGATTTCGCGCGCGGAGATTTCTCGTGGTTGCTCAACTGGCTGCGGGAAAACGTGCACGCACACGGCCGGCGCTACGATCTGCTCGAACTGGCCCAGCGCGTGACCGGCGAGCCGCTCTCGCCGAAGTCGCTCGTGCGGTATCTGCGGGAGCGATACGGGGCATTGTATCTGTGATGATGTTTCTCTTTCTTCTTTCTTTCGCCGGCGGCCATCGGTCCTGACGGAAGAGAAAGATTAAGAAGAAAGAGAAAGAGCGATCGTCGGACCATGGCCCTCATCGACAGCCACACCCACCTCGAAACCTTCGCCCGGCGCGGCGAACTCGATGCCGTGCTGCAACGTGCGCGCGCAGCGGGCGTGGAGCAGCTGATCACGATCGGCACAAGCACCGACGACTGGGCCTTGTATCGCGATCTCGCGACGAAACATGCCCGCCAAATCTATTTCACCGCCGGTCTTCACCCGTGTTCCGTCGACGAAAACTGGGAGCGCGAGCTCGCGCAGCTTGGAGCCTTTTGGGAATCGAGTGCCTTGGTTCGTCCTGTCGCGCTCGGTGAGTGCGGGCTCGACCGCTTTCATCTGCCGAAGGACGACACCGCGGCGGCCGAGCGCATCTTCGCGTGGCAACGTGCCGCTTTCGAGGCTCAGCTCGCGCTGGTGAAGCGGCTTGGTTGCCCGGTGGTCGTGCACTCGCGCGGAGCGTTTGCCGAATGCGTGGCGATGATCGACGCGAGCGGCGTCGATTGGTCGAAAGTCGTTTTCCACTGCTTTACCGAAGGTCCCGCGGAGATTGCCGAGCTGATGAAGCGCGGCGGTGTCGGATCCTTCACTGGGATTCTCACTTACAAGACCGCGGAAAACGTTCGCGCCGCGGCCACAGCCCAAGGGCTCGACCGCCTCATGATCGAGACGGACGCCCCGTATCTCACGCCGATGCCGCATCGCGGAAAGCCCAACGAACCCGCGTTCCTGCGTCACACCGCGGAGTTTGCGGGACGACAGGTCTTTGGCGTGACCGACGCGGTGTTGGCAGAGATCACCACCGCGACGACGCGGCGGTTCTTCGGCCTCTGACGCTTCGCCTTAAGCTTCGTCGAACTTCCGCGCAAACAGGGCCTCGAGTTCGGCCAGCATCGCGGCCGCATCGTCGCCCGTCGCCAGAAACTTCACTTTGGAGCCCTTGCCTGCGGCCAGCATCATCAGGCCCATGATGCTCTTGCCGTTCACTTGCTCCTCGTCCTTTTCCACGAACACGTCCGCTTTGAACTTGTTGGTGATGCGCACGATCATCGCGGCGGGACGGGCGTGGATGCCCATCTTGTTTTGGACCACGAGCTCTTTGGAAAGCTGCGCGGACGGTGTCGCGTCACTCTTGTTCATGGATTTCGAAAAAAGACCGGGTTAAATCCGGCAACCCTGCCCGGCTTGCAACCTTAAAACCAGACCCCACGCTCGGCGCCTCATGGCCACCACCGCGATCATCGTGCCCTGCCGCCTCGAGTCTACGCGTTTCCCGCGGAAGCTTTTGCATCACATCAAGGGCCGGCCGCTGCTTCTTTGGGTCGCCGAGCGGATTCGCACGCAAACACCGGAGTTTACGCTTTATTTCGCCGTGGATCACGAGCTTCTGGGCGAACCGCTGCGCGCGGCGGGGTTTTCTGTCATCCTCACCAACCCTGCGCACCAAAGTGGCACCGACCGCATCGCCGAAGCCAATCGCCAGGTCGGCGCCGATCACGTGATCAACGTGCAGGCCGACGAGCCGCTCGTGACTGCGGCGCAGATTCGTGGACTCGCCGCGCTGCTCGATGGCGGCGCGCCGATGGCGACGCTTGTGACACCCTTCAAACGCGTGGTCGATTTCTACAACTCCAACCAGGTCAAGGTCGTGCTCCGTGCCGACGGGCGCGCGCTGTATTTCTCGCGGTCGCGGATGCCCTTCTCGCGCGACCTCGGGCTCACGATCGACGACGCGTGGGTGCAAGCCAACCCGTGTTACAAACACCTCGGCCTTTACGGCTACCGCGCTGATTTGCTGGAGAAGTTCGCGAGCCTGCCCGCGGGCCGCTACGAGCAGATCGAGAAACTCGAGCAGTTGCGGGTCTTGGAAAACGGATACGACATCGCTTGCGCTGTGACGGAAGACCCGACCATCGGCGTCGACACGCCCGAAGATGCGAAGAAGTTCGAGCAATGGCTCGGCGCCTGAGCGTCGCGTGGCGCTCAGACCCAGGGCGAAAACGGGTTAGCCTGAGTCTCACCCATGTGCGGACCGAGTCGCGCCAAAGTCCGGATCGGGTCGCGCCAAGGTGCGGATCGGGTCGCGCCACGGTGCGGACGGGGTCGCACCTAAGCCTGCACTGTGTCGGGATAGATTGCGCGCACGGTCGGGGCGCGGACCGCGTAGACTCAGAACTTTGACTGAAACAGACCGCCGATCAGCGGGAGCGGGCGACCGCGACCTTGGAGGGCGTTGATGATGCCGACGATCGCGAGAGCGACGACACCGAGCCAGAGGAGACGGCCGAGCATCCACAGGCCATACGGGAGAATCCACTCGATGAACGACACGCCAACGCCGACGACGAAAAGCGCGGCGCCTTGCAGGGCGTGGAAGCGCGCGAATCTCGAATCCTTCGCCGCCAGCAGCGGGACGAGAAAGAGAATCCAGATGTAGGCGAGCACGCCGAGGATCTTGTTCTTCTCGACGTCCGCGGAATCGAAAACGACTTCAGGCTGGTTCATGGGAATGTGGGATTAATCAACGGAGCCGCAGAGGGCACGGAGAAAACACGTGAAGCCCGGCTGAGGTTTTCTCTGTGAGCTCTGTGCCTCTGTGGTTCGCCGAAGTTGGTCACGAAAAAGGCCGGGAGCGGAGTCCCGGCCTATCGTTGAGCACGCGCGTGGTCGCGACGTGATCGAGATTGTGCGGTTAACCGCACCATTGCAGGGGATCAGATTTTGCCGGCTTTGCGCGCTTCGACCATTTTGTAGAAGTCGAGGAAGAGCGGGTCGGCGTCGTTGGGACCGGGCGCGGCTTCGGGGTGATATTGCACGCTGAAGACCGGCAATGTGAGGTGGCGGAGGCCTTCGACGGTGTTGTCGTTGAGGTTGATCTCGGTGACCTTCGCGCCGCGGTTTTCGATCGATTTCGGGTCGGTCGCGAAGCCGTGGTTCTGCGCGGTGATCGAGACGCGTCCGGTCTCAAGATTCTTCACCGGCTGGTTACCGCCGCGGTGGCCGAACTTGAGTTTGTAAGTCTCGCCGCCGAGGGCGTGCGTGACCATCTGGTGGCCAAGGCAGATGCCGAAGGTCGGGAAATCGGGCAGGAGATTCGTGACGGTCTTGTGCACGTAGTCGAGCGCGGCCGGATCACCGGGACCGTTGGAGAGGAAGACCGCGTCGGGCTTGTGTTCGCGGATGAGCTCGGGCGCGGCGGTGGCGGGGAAGACCTGCACTTCGAAACCGTGGCGGACGAGTTTGCGGAAGATCGTGTGCTTGGCGCCGAAGTCGAAGGCGGCCACGCGGAATTTTTTCCCGGGGATGCCGGGCGCGTTCATCGTGGTGCCGACCGGGAAGTAGGG
>JAEYQF010000339.1 GCA_023410155.1 Verrucomicrobiota bacterium
GATGTAGCCCTCGAAGCGATTCGAGAAAACGGTGAGCGAGCCGGTCACAAAGCCAGTGCGTTTGCGCAGCGTGAGGTCGGCCGCGAGCGATTTCTCCGCGCCGAGGGAGCCGCTGCCGATTTCGTAAGCACTCGTGCCGAAGTGCGGACCGTGGGCGAAGAGTTCCTGTGCATTGGCAGCGCGCTCGGTGTGCGAGAGCGAAGTGCCAAGCGTCCACGTGTCGTCGAGATTCCACACGAGGCCCGTCGAGAGGCTCGCGGAGGTCCGATCGCGTCCGTCACGGGATCCGTCGCGCAGCTCGATTTTCTGTCGTTCGACGCGCGCGCCTCCTTGCCAGCGGAGAGCGCCGCGCTCCATTTCCTCGAGAATGAATGCTGCGTGATTGTCCGTGCGGGAGGGCGGCAAGAAGGCTTCGTCACCGACGGCTTCGAAATCGCTGCGCCCGCCATGCCAGCCGAAGGTGCCGGTGAAGGGTCCGATGGCGGCGTGCAGAAATTCCACGCGCCCGTCGTAGCCGCGGTTGCGAAACACGGTGCCGATCGCGTCGCCTTCGAGTTCGGTGTGCTGGTAGCGCGCGGTGCCGATCTTGACGCGTGTCTCGCGCACGAGGCCAAAGGGCTGCGTGAGTGCGCCCTGGAGATCGAGGCGGCGCTGGCGCAGGTCGATGCGGACGGACTCCGCCTCCGTTTCGTGCTCTTCACCTTCTTCTTCCTCGTCGTGGTGTGCGTGCTCATGCGCGCCGGCCGGCACACCGTAGAGCGTGTTGTGCCCGCTGTAGACGAGACCGACGTAACCGGCCGAACCGATGAAACTCACGCTCACGGCGCCGCCGTCGGCGGTGAGGCTCGTGTTCGGGATGTAGCCGCGAATGGGTTCGGGTGGTTCCTCGCCGTGCTCTTCGGCTTCTTCCTCTTCCTCGGCGCGCACGCGTGCGCTTTCGGCGAAACCAGGGACGCGCACATCGCTCGAGGCGCGGCGATAGCCGTCGAGATGCCACGCGATCGCGCCGGAGCCGCCTTCGAGAAGGACGCCGCCGCTCTTGCCGTCGTCGACGGAGGCGTGACGTGTTTCGAGTCGCGCGTTGAACGGTTCTTCGGGACGCGTGGTGTGCACGCGATGGTCGATGACGTTGACCACGCCGCCGACCGCGCTGCCGCCGTAGAGCAGGGTGGCGGGGCCACGCACGACCTCCACGCGTTCGATCAACATCGGATCGAGCGAGACCGCGTGATCAGGACTGATGACGGACGCGTCGAGGGTGCCGGAACCATCGGTGAGCAGGCGGATGCGATCGCCGCCCAACCCGCGGATCACAGGGCGACTCGCGCCGGGACCGAAATACGTGGAGCTCACGCCGGGCTCGCCGGCGAGCAACTCGCCCAGCGTGTTGGACTGGGAAAAGGTAAGCGCCTGACCCGCGAGCACGCTCGTGGGTTGCGCGATTGCGGCTTGGTTTCGCGCGTAGGGCGAGGCGGTGACCACGATCTTCTCGAGGTGCACGGAATCGTCGGCGGGACGTTCGGCGTCCGCGGAAGCGGAGATTGCGACAGCGCTGCCGCAGAGAGCGAAACAGCAGGAGAGAAGGAAAAGCTTATTCGGATGCATGACGAACCAAGGAGAGAGTGCGCACAGCCCGCGGCTCAGGCCGCAGGGCACGAAACACGACCGCCCGAAGGCGGCGCGACGACTTCAACTCACTCTTGGTTCGACGGGGGCCCGCGTTCCGGTTGCCAGAGGTAACGCGGCGCCACCAAAAAAATCTCAGGGGCTTCTCCGCCCACGAGCTCACGCGCGCAAAGTCGCGGAGCTGACACGAGCGCGGTCGCGAGAGCGGCTGTGACGCCGGCGGCGAACAACACCACCGCGCAAGCGTCGGCGTGCGGCACCGCATGATCCGCGTGCAGCTCTTCGTGAAGCTTCGGACTCGCGGCGGCCAACGTCAGCAGCAGCACCAAGCCCGCGCTCAGCGACGCGGCGAAGCGACGCAGGAGTTCGGGCGTGGTGATGATCGGCACCATGGCAGTCGGAGGCTGGGTCTTGTGCCAGCCTCGTCAAGCGACGTTGCCGTTCACCGCAGCGGATGGACCGCGCATTGATTGAGACTGGTCAAGCGCGACGCCGCACTTTGTGTTGGGCGTGATGCCTGAATCGAACCGCACCGCGCCGCCCGTCACCGTGCTCAGTGGCTTCCTGGGCGCGGGCAAGACCACGCTGCTGCGCCATCTACTTTCGCAGGCAGAGGGTCGCCGCTGGGCCGCGGTCGTGAACGACGTGGCGGCGCTCAACATCGACGCGCAGATCGTCGCCGAGACGAGCAGCGGCGCGGCCCGCACCGTGGCGTTGGGCAACGGCTGCGTGTGTTGTTCGATTCGCGACGAACTGGCCGAGACCCTCGCCGAACTGTGTGCGACCGGCTCCTTTGATCACGTGCTCGTGGAGACCACCGGCGTCGCGGAAACGCGCCCGCTCGCTGATCTCTTTCTCCGCAAGAATGCCTTCGGCCGCAGCCTCGGTGACTTCGCGAGCCTCCATGCCATCGTGACGGTGATCGATGCGCGGATGTTTCTCGACGAGCGCCGTCGCACGGCCGCCGCAGGCCCGGCGATCGCCCGAGGACGCGAGCCGTGGCTCGATTTGATGCTCGATCAGGCGGAGTGCGCCGACGTGTTGGTGTTGAACAAATGCGACTTGGTGACGGCGGCAGAACGCGAAGCGATCGAAGGCGAGTTGCGCGCCTTGAATCCGCGCGCAGAGATTTTCCCGGCCGAGCAGGGGCAGATCGCGGCCGAGATGCTGCTGGATCGGGCCAGGTTCGATCCGATCGGGACGTTGCGCGGTGCACGCTGGATCAAGGTGCTCGAAGCCGCACCGCGGGGAACGCTCGTGCAGCGCCCCACGCCTGCCCATGGCGCGCTGCAAACGTGCGTCTTCGCGGAGCGCACGCCGTTCGTGCGGCGACGCTTGGAGGCTTGGATCGAAGGCGGTGGGCTGCGCGGCGTCTTGCGGGCCAAGGGTTTTTTCTGGTGCCACGAGACGCCGGCCGACATCGGTTTCCTCTCGGTGGCTGGAGGTCGCACAAAACTCGAGACCGTCGGCACGTGGGCGGCGGCCCTGCGTGAGCGCGGCATCATCGGCGACACGGAGATTCCCGCCGCTGCCCACGCACACTGGCAGGAGCCTTACGGCGATCGCCGTCAGGAACTCGTTTTCATCGGCGCGGGCCTCGACGAGGCGAGACTGCGCGAAGAGTTAACCAGCTGTTTTTCAGAGCAAAAACGTCCGTGAAGTTTCACCGAAAATTCCTGCAACCGTTTCTTAGCTGGGCCGTCGAAACGCGCGTGCTCTCCCTGTCCAGAGCGACCGCCTGCGGCCGCACCTTCCTGTTTCTCGCCTGCTTCGCCGGCCTGGCCGCGCGGGGGGCCGCTGCGGAAGAGCCGCTCACGCCTCCGCCTGTGGATGTGATCGCCGCACACGCGGCGGCCGGAGATGCGGACGAACTCATCTATCATGACGGCGATCGCGTCCGCGGCCGCCTCGAGGCGCGCGAGAACGGCGAGTTTGTCTTCCGCTCCACGCGCTTCGGTCTGCTGCGTGTCAGCGAGAAGGAGGCCACCATCGTCCTCGCTCATCCGCAGGCCGCCGCTTTGGCCGCGGTGGCTGCCAGTTCGCCGGGCGCGACGCCGGAAGTCTCTTCTGCGCGCAATGGCGTGCTGTGGTATCTCTCGCCGCTGGAGCTGCAGCGCCGGCTGCGCGAAGTGTTCGGGCAGTGGAACGGCAAATTTCTGCTCTCCACCGAGATCGCGCAGAACACGGTCAATCGCTCCTCCCTCGCCGTCGAGGGCCAGCTGATGCGCAAGTGGACGCGTGACGATCTGCAGATCCACGCGCGCTACGACTATAGCGAGACCGATCAGGACAAGACGACGGACATGTTGAAGAGCGGCGCGGCGTGGCGGCACGATTTCACGCCCCGCTACTTCTCCATCTATCGTCCGGCCCTCGAGTGGAATCGCGCCTACTTGGAGAATGGCATCGTGGGGATCGGCAGTTACGTGCTTCTCCAGCAGGAAATCGGCGCGGGGGTAAACGTGAGCAAGCGCCCCGACCGCCAGCTGCGCCTCGGCATCTCGGAGAATCTGTTCCAAGTCTGGCAGACCGAGCCGCGTGAACGCCAAATCTTCCGTGCGTTCGAGTCGACCTTCTTGGAGACCGAGTGGCTGCTGCCGTGGCGCATCAGTCTCAAGGATCGCGTCGTGCTCTACTACTCGCTGGAGCGTGGCGAAATCCAGGGCTGGGAAAATCGATTCGAGATCGACAAGAAACTCACTGAAGCGCTCAGCGTCGGCCTGCGTCACGAGTTCCGCCGCAGCGACGACCTGCAGGTGCAGGATTACACGCTGCTGCGGTTCTTCCTCGGGTTGGATTTCTGATCGCGCCAGCACCGCTGGCCGCGGATGGCGAAGCGGTGCGATGCGCACTCGGGCGCGACCCCGTCCGCACTCAGTCCCGACCCGGTCCGCACCGTGGCGCGACCCGGCGCGGACTCAGGCGCGAGACGTCACGCTTCGCACTGAAGGACGTAGATGATGCCTTGTTCGCTGCCGATCGCGAGGAAGCGGTCGTCGGGCGACCACGCGAGCTTCGTCGCCGCCGCGGGCATTTTCACCGTGGCTCGAAGGGGTTGTTTGCGATCGGGGCTCCAGAGCTGGACGACGCCGTCGTTGCTCGCGCTGGCGAGCAAGCTGTGAGTCCTCTGAAACGCAACGGCGCAGACCGGCGCCTCGTGCGGGAGCATCGCTGGTTCGCGCCCTTCCGGACCTTCGCCGGAGCAATCCCACACGCAAACCTCGCGACCGCCGCTTGTCGCCAGCCAGCGTGAGGCGCGATCGAAGGAGAGGTGTTTCACCTTGGCCTCGTAGCCGCTCATGTGCAGCTCCACGTCCTGCTCGGGAATCCACAGATGCACCGATGGGTCTTGGTTGCCGGAGACGAGCCATTTGTTGTCGGGCGACCACACGAGGGCGTGGATCCCGTTGCCGTAGGGATACTCTTTCTGCGCGACGAAGTCGTCGCAGTCCCACAGGCACACGCCACCGAAATACGCGTCGGCGACGCAGCCGCCGCCGGGTTGGGCGGCGAGGGCGGAGATGGTTTTGGGCGCAGGATTGAAACGGTGGGCGATCGCGGCGTCGGCGCGGAGCGCGGCGAGGTTTTTCCCGGCGGCGGCAAAGAGCAGCGCAGGGCTGTCGGCCGCGGGGCGGCGCGCCCCCCCCCCCGGGTGGGGGCCCCGCGCC
>JAEYQF010000380.1 GCA_023410155.1 Verrucomicrobiota bacterium
TTCTCCAACTTCGGTATCCGCACCGGTGGCCATGATAGTTCATCGATCGCGAAATAGATGTACCCGCATCCTTCAAAATACGGCTCAAGCCTGGCGGCGCTTTCCGAAGTGAGCACCTCGATCAAGATGGATGGACGATCCTGCCGTATGAGATCCCTGGCGCCTTCCAATACGGCAGCTTCATGACCCTCCACATCGATCTTCAAAAGATCGATCGGTCCGCCACCGGTCTCGTTCATGATACTTGGGAGGGTACGAACGGGGATCTCCACCGATTCCCTTCCCTTGTTGCCACCCCAATCCGGTTCCATCGAAACTGCGAGCACATGCTCGGCGCCCTTTTGATCGTAGATGATCCCCGTGCCATCATGGTCGGTGATAGCAGCGCGGAAGGCTCTGATCCGAGAACCATTCAACGCGATGTTCTCCATGAGCTTGTCGTAGACACGTAGTATCGGTTCCACGGCGATCACCTGTGCCCGAGGGTTGGCGGCCTGCGCAATGAGCGCGTAAACTCCGGTATTGGCACCTATATCAACGATAATCGATGCCCGGTGGGAAAGTTCCTTCCATAGACGGAATGAGATACGTTCCCATCCTTCCATACCACGCCAGAACAATTCATTCTCGATCATGTACCCATGATGCCGCATCCTGAACGTGCGTCCTTCGCCGACATCAACTGTGATGATGCCCTTGAAATGAAGGTGCTGATAGACCGATCGCGGGAGCGGCACCAGGGCACGCAACAGGGTGTACACCGGCTGTTTGAAAGGGATCGATGAATAGACCTTCCTGGCGAGCTTACGGATGCTCATATCATCAGCGTTTTTCGCGTTTCGCGCCTGGTGACCATGCTGGTGCAAGGTATGCCAGCACATCAGAACATCATCATTACCTTGGCGAGGTCGGAATTTTCTTTGTGATCTTTCCCATGCGCTCCAAGTTCAGTTCCAATCAGATCGCCGTCATCATCGCCGTACCCGTCGCCATACTGGTGATCTCTCTTGCTGCGTATCATTTCTTCGGTCTTCCATCACTGATCGTTCCGCCCGTGCTGGTGGCGTTGTTCCTGGCATGGAGCTTGGTCGAATTCCGGCATTACGTGTTGCGGCTTTTCACCAGGCAGACCGAGGAGAGCCGCATGATGTTCGCACAACTGGAGGCATTGATCGGGATCACACGAACGCTGGATCCGGCACTTCCTCTTCCACCCACCCGCGGTTGGTCGGCATCACCCGACCTGTTGAGAGAGATCATGGACCATGTGATCAATGAGCGGCCCGGCGTGGTGGTGGAGGCCAGTAGTGGTACTTCCACCCTGGTGATCGCATATTGCCTTCGCCGGATAGGTAAAGGACGATTGATATCATTGGAACACGATCCCAAGTATGCCGCCCGTACCCGGCGTGCGCTTCGTTCACATGATCTTCAGGCCCATGCGGAGGTCATCGATGCGCCGCTCGTGAAAAGATCCATCGGTGGGAACGAGTGCCTATGGTACGACACCTCTGCATTACGGTTGGAAGAGCCGATCGATCTGCTGGTGGTTGATGGTCCTCCTGATACCATCAGCAAGTATGCACGCTATCCGGCCGTGCCCGTACTGCGCGAAAGATTCCGCCCGGGAACCACTGTACTTCTCGATGACGGAGTAAGGGATGATGAGCGTATCACCGCCGAGCGTTGGGCCAGGGAATTCGGGGCAAGCGAAATGGAATATCTGCCGTTGGAAAAAGGTGCCTGGTTGCTACGCTTCTAGCGGACAGGGGGCAGAGCCAACATACCGGCGATCATTCCATTGATCGCTGCCTCCACGCCGATACCTGCTGCTTCAAGCATCTTAGGAAAGATGCTCGCATTGCTGAAGCCGGGCACGGTGTTCAACTCGATGGTGATCAATGATCGCTCATCATCGCCGCCCGTCCAGAAATGGTCCACGCGTACCATACCACGGCAGTTCATGGCATTGTAGATCGCAACACTTCTTTGCTGTACGAGCCGGGTCACGCTATCGGGAATGGGAGCGGGTACGAGCTCCTCGGTGCCGGCGGAATGGTATTTTGCTTCGTAATCGAAGAACTCCCGTGTGGTCCTGATCTCGCAAACGGGAAGAGCCTGCACGGTCCCGTTCAGATCGATGACCCCACAGGTCAGTTCCCGGCCGGCCACACCTTTTTCCACCATCACCAGATCGCCTTCTTTAAAGGCCAGATCAACGGCTGCATCAAGATCCTTCAAGTCCTTCACTTTCGTAACGCCAAGGCTGCTTCCGCTGCGATCGGGCTTTACGAACAAAGGCAGCCCGAGGGCACTGAGTTTCTCCCGAGCGATGCTGGTGCGCCGGCTTATCAGCATCGAATCGGCCACTACGAACCCCAAATGGCGTAATAGTGCGGTGGTGGAATATTTGCTGAACGTGATTCCCATACAGATGTGATCGCCCGTCTGGTACGGAATACCGTACATATCGAGCAGACCTTGAAGTCTTCCATCCTCACCGGGCGCCCCGTGAATGGCGATCAATGCGGCATCGATCCTCCGGTCGCCAACGGTGAATACTGACCTGTCCCACGACATTTCCATCCCACTCCGATCAATGCATGACCATTCATCCAGTGAAATGGTGATGAAGACCGCGTCATATCGATCGCGATCCACTGCGGCCATCATACGGTCGGCGCTCTGGTGGCTGATGACGGATTCACCCGAATACCCGCCGCGGATAACGGCTACCAGAGGTTTTTGCATGGGAAGCGATGCTGCTGCGAA
>JAEYQF010000392.1 GCA_023410155.1 Verrucomicrobiota bacterium
GTCGCAGATCGAGTAGGGCCGCAGGCATTTGCATGCAGCCGGCGGGGCGGTTGAAAATTGGTGTTTACTCGGCTCCGCCGATTCCCCAAAACCTCCCCTCCCTCGTGGGGCAGTAGCTCAGTTGATAGAGCGCGTCGTTCGCAACGACGAGGTCGTCGGTTTGATCCCGAACTGCTCCACCAATTTTTCCATGCCACAGACCCACTCATCCACGGCAGACGGGTCGAACTGGAGAGGTAATCCGCGGTCTGGAAAACGTGTGCGTGCCTCGCTTACCCCGACGGATTCGTGGCGTGCGCCGATCGTGGAATGCTCAATTCCGGCTCGGCGGAGCAGCGGCATGGCACATTTCCGGGGCACCTCACGGGCGGTGATGCACGCATGGCGTTGAAAGAACCGAGCGTTCCGACCGAGGGATCTGAGGATCAGGGCGGGACGCGGACAACCGCCATGGGCAGCGGCGGGTTGGAAGAGGTTCTCGCAAACGCCGAACTCGAGCGACGACCCTGCGGGCCGCGTCGCGTCGAGGCGGAAGCAGAGGCGATGCTCGCCCTCGCGCGCACGATGGCGGAGGAACCGGCACGGCTGTTCGATCGCTTGGTCGAACTGGCGCTGAAGATCTGCGAGGCCGATTCGGCGGGAATCAGCTTGGTGGAGGAGAGTGCGGAGGGTCCGGTCTTCCGTTGGCACGCCACGGCGGGGCGTTTCTCGCCTCTCTGCGGGCAGACGTTGCCAAGGTTCTTCAGTCCGTGCGGCGTGGTGCTGGATAGAAACGCCGTCGTATTGATGCGATGGCCGGGGCGGCATTTCCGGTATGTCGAGGATCTGAGCGAGCCGGTGCACGAGGTTCTGCTCGCGCCGTTTCACGACGCGGGCGTGCCGATCGGCACCGTGTGGGTCGTGGCTCATACGGCGACGCGCCGGTTCGATGCGGAGGACGCGCGCCTGGCAACGCAACTGTCGGTGTTTGCCGCGGCGGCGTGGCAGGCGACGAAGAAGCAGCGGGAAATCGAGTCCAGCGCCGAACAGCTGCATCTTCGCGAACGCGAACAGGCTCGATCCGAGGCGGAGCTGGCGCTGACGCAGCGGCAAGTGCGGCTGAGCGAAGCGAAGTTTCGGGAGTTCTTCAACCATGTGCCCTTCTACGCTGGGATGCTCGACACCAGCGGGCGCGTGGCGGAGGCCAGTCGGCACGCGCTGGAGTCGGGTGGATTCAAACCTGAGCAAGTGGTGGGGCGATTTTTTTGGGACACGCCATGGTGGCGGGGACTGGAAAGTTCCCAAGACGAACTCCGCCGGGCGGTCGCACTCGCGGCAACTGGGCAGCGCTACGCGAGCACTTTGAGATTCACCAACGCGGCGGGAGAAGAGCGCCTGACTGAGTTTTCGCTCGGCCCGGTTTTCGACGACCAAGGGCGCGTGGTGTTTCTCGTCGCGACAGGAAACGACATCACTGATCGACGACGCGCGGAGGCGGCCTTGGAGCAGGCGCGCAAGCGCTCCGACTCGGCCCTGATCGCGGGCGAAGTGGGCACTTACGAGTGGGACGTCGCGACAGACCACCTCTACGGTGACGCGAACTTCGCGCGCATTTTCGGCGTGGAGAAAGGGAGCGGCCCACTCGATGTCTTCCTGGCCGCCGTGCATCCTGATGATCGCGAGCGGGTGATCACGCAGATCAATCGGAGCGTGGAAACCGGGGTCAACTACGAGGCCGATTATCGCGTGCTCGCCGGGGCGGAGACTCGCTGGGTCACCGCGCGCGGCCGGATGACGAGAGATTCAGCCGGACGGGTCGTCGGGTTTTACGGTGTGGTGCTGGATGTGACCACGCGAAAGCATGCGGAGTCGGATCGCGAATCGCTGGCTGAGCGGCTGCGGAGACTCTCCGCGATTCACGAGACGGTGCTCTCTGCCACCAACGATTTCGCCTATGTCTTCGATTTGCAGGGGCGGTTTGTCTATGCGAACCGGCCGCTCCTGGAGCTTTACGCGAGGCCCTTTGAGAAAGTCGTCGGGCGGACGTTCCACGAACTGGACTATCCCGCGTGGCTGGCCGATCGGCATGTGAAGGAGATCGCGCAGGTTATCGCAACCAAGCGCCCCATCCGCGCTGAGGCGGAGTTTCGCGGCGCCAACGGTCGAGAGGCGATCTACGACTATATCTTCACTCCCGTTTTCGGTGCGGACGGCGCCGTAGAGTTGGTCGCCGGCACCACGCGCGATGTGACGGAGCGGCGCCGCACCCAGGATCGCGATCGACTGCTGGTCGCCCTCGACGACGCCACGCGGCCTCTCACGCAATCGGATGAGATCACCAACACCTCCGCTCGGATGCTCGGAGAATTCCTGGGGGTAAATCGGTGCGCTTACGCCGACGTGGAGGAAGATGGCAACACGTTCAACCTCACGGGTGATTACAACCATGGCGTGGCGAGCATCGTAGGACGGTATCGGTTCGAAGATTTTGGCGAGGAGTGCCTGCGACTGATGCGGGCCGGCCAACCGTTTGTCGTCAGGGACAGCGAAACCGATCCGCGGACCGAACAGGTGCGGACCGCCTATCGTGCGACCGAGATCCGCTCAGTGGTCTGCGTGCCGATGTTGAAGGCTGGCGTGTTTGTGGCGGCGATGGCCGTGCATCAGACCACGCCGCGTGAATGGCTGCCGTCGGAGGTGGAATTGGTGCAAACAGTGGCGAGCCGCTGCTGGGAATCGATTGAGCGAACCCGCGTCATGCGCGTGCTCGCGCGCAGCGAGCATCAATTGCGGCTCGCGGTGGAGACGGGACGCTTGGGCGTCTGGGAACTCTCCCTGCCGGCACGTGTGCTGAGCTGCTCGGTGCAATGCAAAGCCCACTATGGCCGCCGGGCGGAACAACCCTTTTCCTACGACGACTTCTGGCAGGCGGTTCATCCGGAGGACCGGGAACGCGTCGCGAGAGGTCTCGAAGACAGTATCTCCCACCGGCGCGTTCACGACATGGAGTATCGCACGTGCTGGGAGGATGGGGCGGTGCACTGGGTCTTGGTTCGTGGGCAGGCGGCCTACGCGGAAGACGGCACGCCCCTGCGCATGATCGGTGTCAGTCTCGACATCACGGCGCGCAAGGAGGCCGAGCGCGAGCAAGTGCGGCTCCGCGAAGAAGCTGACCGTGCCTCGCGAGCGAAAGACGAGTTTCTTGCCACACTCTCGCACGAATTGCGGACGCCGCTTAACCCAGTGCTCCTCGTGGCGAGCGATGCCGCCCGCGATCCGGCGATCCCGGGGCACGCCCGAGCACTGTTCGAGATGATCCGCAAGAACGTCGAACTCGAGGCGCGCCTCATCGATGACCTGCTCGACCTGACCGGCATCGCCCGAGGCAAGATCGTGATCCGCCAGCGCGATGAGAACTTGCACGCGATCCTGGACGATGCGCTGGCGACCGTGCGTTCGGAATTCGAGCAGAAGAGAATCAGCGTCGATGTGCGTCTCGAGGCGCCTCGCGACCAAGTGACGGCGGACGCGGTGCGGCTGCTGCAAGTGTTCCTCAACCTGCTCAAAAATGCCGCGAAGTTCACGCCCGCCGACGGCCGTGTCGCACTGCGCACGAGCGAGGAGCGGGGGCAGATCGTCGTGCGATTGACTGACTCCGGGATCGGCATGACGGAGGCGGAAATCGACCGTGCTTTTGGAGCGTTCGAGCAGGGCGATCACGCGGCCAGCCCGGGCTCACGGCGGTTCGGCGGCCTCGGGCTCGGTCTGGCGATCTCACGCCGCCTCGTCGAAATGCATGGTGGCCGTATATCGGCCCTCAGTCCGGGGCGGGAGAAAGGTTCGACGTTCACGGTGGAGTTGCCGCTGCGACCGGTGACATCAAAGGCTTCGACGCCGGCGCCAGCGCCGATCGCGGCGCAGCCGCGTGCTTCTGGTGAGCCGAAGCGCATCCTGCTGGTCGAAGACCATGAACCGACGCGGAAGACGCTCGAGCAGCTTCTCCGACGGAGGAACTTTTCAGTCGTGACGGCGGGTTCGGTGCATGAGGCCAACCAGCGCGCCACCGCGGCCTCGTTCGATTTGCTCGTTTCCGACCTAGGCCTGCCCGATGGAGACGGGGCGGAGTTGATGGCGTCGATGAGCGAACGATTTGGCGTCGTGGGCATCGCGCTGACGGGTTACGGCATGGAGCAGGACATCGCGCGGTGCCGCGCGGCGGGATTTGTCGCCCATCTGACCAAGCCGATTCGCGTCGAGTCGCTGGAGTCCGCTCTGGCCGAAGTCACCGGCGCGCCCGTGAGCCGCGTCTGAGGC
>JAEYQF010000056.1 GCA_023410155.1 Verrucomicrobiota bacterium
ACCGGCGGCCACGCGCGAGGACCGGCGGCGCATCCGGCGCGAGCGCGAGCCGCCGCGGCCGTCGGCTCGCTTCGTGGGACTGAACGGTGCGGAGCGTCGCGCAGTGGCCGCGGCCCGGCAGACAACCCCGCGCCGGCTGCTTGCACAGCTCCGCGCCGATCTTGACTGGGTGGTGCTCAAGGCGCTCGAGAAGGAGCGCGACCGCCGCTACGAAACGGCGAACGGCCTCGGCATGGAGCTGCGCCGCTATCTGGGCAACGAGGCGGTGATGGCGCGGCCGGCGAGCTGGCGGTATCGGTTGCAAAAGGTGGTGCGGCGCAATCGCGGGGTGTTCCTCGCGGCGGCTGCGGTCGGAGCGGCGCTGGTCGCGGGACTTAGTTTCTCAACCTGGATGTTTCTCAAGGAGCGCGAGGCGCACCGGCGCGCCGTGGCGGCCGAGCAGCAACAGGCGCGACTCCGCCTCGCCGCGGAGACGCGCGAGCGGATCACGCAGGCCACGCTGTTGATCCGGCAGGAGAAGTTCGCCGAGGCGGATGCGCTCGTGTCGTCGCTGGGGATCTCCGAGCCGAGCATCGAGGGCGCGGCGCTGCTGCGCGCGCTCGGCGAGTGGCATGCGCTGGGCGGGCGCTGGCGACAGGCGACCGATCGCTTCGAAACGCTGCTCTCCATCAACCAGCTCGAAAGCTCCGACCTGGCGACGATGGACTATCTGGAATGCGGCCCGGCCTTGATCGAGGTGGGCGACAAGGGCGGCTACGAGCGTTTCCGTCAGCAGGCGGTGAAGCGCTTCGCGGCGTCGCCTTCGCCGTTTGCGGATCGGATCGTGAAGGTTTGTTTGTTGCTGCCGGCGGGTGCGGAGTTGCTCGAGGCGGTGCTGCCGTTTTCGGCGACGATGCTCGAGTCTATCGAAGCGGCGGATGCGGCGGGCGACACCTTTACTGCAGCCTGGCGCTCGCTGGCGCTGGGTTTGCTCGAGTATCGGCGCGGGCACTACGCAGAGGCGGTGCGGTGGAGCCAGCGAGCGATCGACTCGCGCGAGATCAACGCCCCACGTGCAGCGACCGCCCGCCTCATCCTGGCGATGGCGCTTTACCAGCTCGGGCGCGAAGCAGAGGCCCGGCACGAAATCGACGAGGCCAGCGCGACCGTGGCAGCGAAGTTTTCGCATGGCCTCGATCGCGGCAGCCCGACGCAAGGCTTCTGGTTCGACTGGACCTTTGCGCGCGTGCTCGCCCGCGAGGCGCAGGCGACGATCGAGGCCCGTCCCTGAGGCTCTCGTTTTTTTTTGCGGAGTTTGGCGGGTTTTGGCGGCGGACGACGCATGTAGGAGTGCAGCCATCGTCCCGGCATCGATCCCACGCTCGTCGTCAGCGTCCGATCGCCGCCGCGGCGAGGTAACCCCCTCCCCAAAGAACCCAGCCATACGACCTGCAACCCGTTCCACGGTCCCGGCTCTGCCGTGCCGCGGCGCGGGTTTGTCTCTCGCTTCGCAAACTCAGAAAACATGAACTACCCCCCTGTGAAGACTCTGCGGCCTTCCTCTTCGCCGCTTATTTCCGCGCGCCGCCTCCTGGTCATGAGCTCGGCGTTGCTTCTGGCCTCGACGCTCAGCGTGACCGACATGCGTGCGCAGGTCGCCACCCCCGCTGAGGACAGCGAGGCGGTGGATCCTTCCACCCGCAAAACCACCGACGAAACCGTCGTGCTGGGCGAATTCGTCGTCACCAGCCTGCGCGCCACCGCCATCAAGGCGCTCGAAATCAAACGCGCCAACCCGCAGATCGTGGACGCGATCGTGGCGGAAGACATTGGCAAGTTCCCGGACAACACCGTCGTCGAGTCGGTCCAGCGCCTGCCGGGCGTGCAAGTCACTGACTTCGGCCGCGGGACGATTGCGACCGTCACGATCCGCGGTTTGAACGACGTCACGACCACGCTGAATGGTCGCAACATCTTCACCGCCTCGGGCCTGTCGCTCTCGCTCCAGGACATCCCGGCGAGCCTTCTTGCCGAAGTGGTGGTGAGCAAGACGCGCGCGCCCTCCGATCTCGAGTCGGGCATCGCCGGCGTGCTCGATATTCGCACGCACCGCCCGTTCAATTTTGACGGCCGCCGCGTATCGCTCGCGGTGAAGGGCACCTACCAGGAGCAGGGAGAGAAATACGATCCGAACCTCAGCGCGCTCTTCAGCAACACCTGGAAATTCGCCAACGGCGCGAAGTTCGGCGCGCTCCTCAACGTTTCCTACATGACGACCACCTACCGCGACCAGAGCGTCACGGCGGGCGCGATGGTGCCGTTCACCACAGACAATCCGCCTGCGGGCTGGACCACCTGGGAGCGCATCTTCACCGCGGACGGGCGGGTGACGGAGAATCCCATCTGGCAACCCGGCACGGAAGACGGCCTCGCGACCGCGCCGGGCTCGACGCTGACTTTCAACGGTCAAGAGGTGGAATACGTGCTCGCCCGAGACGCGGTCTTTCAAGCGGACGGCAAGGGCAAGACGAAGCGCCCGGCCGCCAATCTCTCGCTGCAATACGCTCCGAACAAGGACGCTGAATACACCTTCGAGTTCTTCTACGACGGCTACCGCAACGAACACTTTGGCAACCTCCTCTTCTCGTTCGTCGACTGGTGGAACGGCCAGAAGGGCCCGGTCGAACTCTTCCCCGGCACCAACATCGTGAAGTCACGCGATCTCGTGGGCGACGTTTACACCTTCAACAGCGGCGACATGTCCGTCGGCGAAACCGACAGCTACCGCACCTCGCTCGGCGGAAAGTGGAATCTCACGCCCGACCTGCAGTTGAAATCCGAACTCGTGCACCAGACCAGCGAGTTCACGTCTGACTTCTTCGCCCTTCGGTCGGTGCGCAACTCGCCGAGCAACATCGCAGTCGATTTCAATCCGGGCAACGGCGTCCCTTCCTTCGAGTTCGTCGGCGCCGATGTCTCCGATCCTGCCGTCTGGAATCTCGGTCACATCTGGGACCAGAGCTTCAAGAACAAGGGCAGCGCCGTCACGCTCACGCAGGACGCCACGCTCAACGTCGACTGGGGCTGGATCCGCCGCCTTCGCTTCGGTGGTCGCTATGATGATCGCCGCGCCTCGGAGGCCGCGCGCTACGCCGAAGGCGATGCGCCCTGGGTCCCGCTGTCTTCGCGCCCCGAGCTCGTTTACATCAACTCCGGGTTCTTCGATGGACGCTCGCAGACTCCGAGCTCCTGGGCCGCGCCCAATGGTTACTACACCAGCAGTCACAAGGATGAGATCCGCGCGCTGGCCAACATGCCGACGAGTGAGACACTCAGCCTGCTGGAAGATTTCCGCGTCAAGGAAGTGACCGCCGCCGCCTACCTGCAGGTCGACCAGCTGCGCGGCGATATCGCCGGTCACCCGGTCACCGGGCAGTTCGGTGTGCGCTTCGTCGATATCAACACCAACATGACGGCGACCGATCGCGGCACGCTTGTCAGCGCCAGCGGCAACACCACGGCGAACAAGCTTCTCCCGAGCGGCGTGCTGAGCTTTGGCCTCACGGATCGACTCTTCCTCCGCACCGCCTACGGCCAGACGCTCCGCCGCCCCGGCTTTGCACAGCTCAACCCGAATATCCGCTACACGCGTGACGTGACTAACATCGGCTACGGCACCGCGAGCGGCGGCAATCCCGACCTCAAGCCCGTCACGTCGACCAACTACGATGTTTCGCTCGAGTATTACTTCGACGAGGCGACCGGCGTGAGCGTCTCGTATTTCAACCGCCAGATCGATGACTACATCGTCGATTTCCGCCGCCGCGTGACCTACACCGACGACATCGGCACCTATGACTACATCCTCTCGGCGCCGGCCAACGCGTCGAAGGGCGAACTCGAAGGCGTCGAGATCGGCGGCAAGTATTACCCGCGTCACCTGCCTGGCTACCTGAACGGTCTCGGGATCGAGGCGAGCTTCACCACGCTCCAGTCCTCGCTCGACATCCCGATCACCAACGATGCCGGCGTCGTCACGGGCACGCTGAACACCGAGTTCCCGGCCGTCTCGAAGAACTCCTACAACGTCACACTCGCCTACGAGCAGCCGCGCTTCAGCGCTCGCGTGGGCTACACCTGGCGCTCGAAGTTTTTCCACAACAACGAAGCCGCGCAGTTCGCGAATCCGCTGCAGATCTGGTTTGCCGATCAGCAGAGCCTCACCGCGCAGCTCAGCTTCAAAATCACGGAGAACTTCGTGATGACGCTCGAGGGCACCAACCTCACCGACGACATCCAGCAGAGCTACTACGGCAACGGCGCGAACAGCTCCGTCACGAACAACTTCGGTTCCTGGATCATCGGCCGCACCTTCTCGGTGGGCGCCCGCTATTCGTTCTAACCTGTCGCAGCAGGTGGAGCCCGGCATCCGCACCGGCTGGGCGAACTCCGCTTCGCCCCACGCCGACGAGGAGGTCGGCTTCCACCTGCACAGCCGAAGCGCCGGACCGTCCGGCCTTCGGCTTCCCCGTCGATCGTTCTTCGACGTGAGGCTCGCCTCCGCATGAGTTTTTTTCGCTCCAAGATTCTCGCCGCGCTCGGCTCTTGCCTCGCGTTGGCGCCGTTTACCGCCGCCCGCCAGATCGACGTGCATGATCCCGTCATGGCGAAGGAAGGAGACACATTCTACCTCTTCAGCACCGGGCCGGGCATCACGCTCTACAGCAGCCCCGACATGAAGACGTGGTCGCGCCGTGGTCGCGTTTTCCCCGGTGATCCGGTGTGGGCGAAGAGCGTGGCTCCGTCGTTCAACGGGCACATCTGGGCGCCCGACATCGTGCGGCACCAGGGCCTCTATTATCTCTATTACTCCGTTTCCGCGTTCGGCAAAAATACCTCGGCGATTGGGCTCACGATCAACAAGACACTCGATCCCGCCTCGCCGGATTATCGCTGGGAGGATCAAGGCATCGTGCTCCGCTCCGTGCCGCATCGCGACCTGTGGAATGCCATCGATCCCGGCGTGATCGCCGATGAGAACGGCACACTGTGGATGTCGTTCGGCTCCTTTTGGGGCGGGCTCAAGCTGGTGAAACTCACCGCCGATGGAAGAACCGTCGCCGAGCCGCAGGAGTGGCACACGATCGCAAAACGCGAGCGCAGTGTGCTCGTCGACGACGCCGATCCCGGCCCCGCACAAATCGAGGCGCCGTTCATTTTCCGCCGTGGCGGTTACTATTATCTCTTCGTCTCGTGGGACAAATGCTGCCGCGGCGCGGAGAGCGATTACAAGATGGTCGTTGGCCGTTCGCGTTCCGTCACGGGCCCGTATGTGGACCGGGTCGGGCGCGATCTCGCGCACGGCGGCGGCACGTTGTTGCTCGAGGGCAACGCCGAGTGGGCCGGAGTCGGTCACAACAGCGTCTATCATTTCGACGGTCGCGACTGGCTCGTTTTTCACGCCTACGAGACCGCCGATGGCGGCCTGCAGAAACTGAAGATCGCCGAGCTCACCTGGGATTCCGGCGGCTGGCCGGTTGTCGATCCCACCGCCCTCAACGCTTACGTGGGCACCGTGAAGGAGTGAGTCACCCCCGCGCGCCGCCTAACTCCAGACCTTTCATGAAAGACTCTTCCAAGCTCTCCGTCGTCGAAAAGGTCGGATTCGGTGCGGGCGACATGGCGGTCAATGTCGTGTGGTCCTCGATGGCGCTGATCATTACGTTCTTCTACACCGACGTGTTTGGTCTCCGGCCGCAGGACCTCGCGGCGCTTTTTCTCTCCGTGCGCTTCATCGACGCCATCACCGATCCGCTCATGGGCCTGATCACGGACAAGTTCACCACGCGGTGGGGACGCTATCGTCCCTACTTCCTGTTCCTGGCGGTGCCGTTTGGCGTCTCGATCTTCCTGACGTTCATGACTCCAGATCTTGTATACAGCGGTAAATTGATCTGGGCCTACGCGACCTACGTGCTGATGACGCTGATGTTCACGGCGGTCACCATTCCCTACATCTCGCTCATTGGCGTGCTCACGGGTGACCCGAAGGAGCGCCTCTCGGCCAATGGCTACCGTCTTTTTTTTGCCAAGGTCGCGGCGT
>JAEYQF010000076.1 GCA_023410155.1 Verrucomicrobiota bacterium
CACGGCCGTCGGCCGCGAGCTCGCCCGTTTGCCCGTCGATCCCACGGTCGGCCGCATGATCCTGCAGGCACGCGCCGAGAAAGCACTCCGCGAAGTGCTCGTGATCGCAGCCGGCCTCTCCATTCAAGATCCGCGCGAACGCCCGCTCGACAAACAGCAGCAGGCCGATGCCGCGCACCGGCGTTTCGTTCATCCTGACTCGGACTTCCTCACGTTGCTCAACATCTGGGAAACGTATCACGACGAGTTCGAGAATCTCAGCCAGGCGAAGCTGCGCCGCTTTTGCCGCGATCATTTTCTCAGCTACACGCGCATGCGGGAGTGGCGCGACATCCACACGCAACTCGTCGAGGTGCTGAAAGAGCGGGAAGACTTCAGACTCACGTCCGCGTATCACGGCCTGAAGGCGATCGATGACACGACCACGGGTTTCGGCTCCCCGCCCTATCGCGCGATCCACCGCAGCATCCTCGCGGGCCTGCTCGGAAACATCGCGCATCTCGACGAGGAGAACGGCAATTACAAGGCCACGCACGACCGCCGCGTGAACCTCTTTCCCGGCTCCGTCCTCTTCCGCCGTGAAGACTCCAAGAAACGCTCCCCCGACGGCGCGCAACGCGCGGCGCAGAAAAAAGCGCCGAAGGCTCCGCGGTGGATCATGGCGGCAGAGATCATGGAGACTACGCGGCTCTACGCGCGCACCTGCGCGCGACTCGATCCGCAGTGGGCACTCGATCTCGGCGCGCACATCGTCCGCATCGCGCATAGTGAACCATTTTGGAACGAGCAATCCGGCCGCGTGATGGTGAAGCAGCGCACCCGCCTCTATGGCCTGGAACTCGAATCGCGCGCCACACCCTACGGCCGCATCGATCCGGCGCACGCGACGGAGATCTTTATCCGCGAAGGCCTCGTGAACGACACGATCACCTTCCCGCTCGATTTCATCACGCACAACCGCAAGGTCCGCGAAAAGATCGAGCTCGTCCTCACGCGCACGCGCGACGCCGGCTACCTCAACCTCGACGAGGCACTCTATCGCTTCTACGCCGAGCAACTCCTCCCGCCGGCCGGCGCCAAAATCTCGGGCGAGGACGCGGCGCCCTTCGTCGGTGTCTCCTCGGTCTCCGAGCTTGTCGATCTCGTGCGCGAAAGGCGCGGCGCCGAGCCGCGTTTCCTTATGGTCGAGCCCGAAAACCTGCGCGACCCCGAGGCGCTTGTGCACGCGGAAGAGGAGTTCCCCGAAGCGCTGCCGCTCGAAAACCGCGCGCTCCCGCTCAATTACGCCTACAAGCCCGGCCAGGCCGACGACGGCGTCACGCTCGAAGTCAACGTGCGCGAAGCCGAAGCGCTCACTCCCGCCGCGCTCGATTTCGCGGTGCCAGGTCACCTCGAACAGAAGGTTGAGCACTACCTGCGCGCGCTGCCGAAGGAACTCCGCCGCGCCTTCGTTCCGCTCGCGGACACCGCCAAGTCCCTCGCGCAACAAGTCGCCCAACGCGACCGCCTCACCGGCCACCGTGAATCGCTCACCCAGTCGCTCGCCGCGCAGATTGCGGAGCGTTTCCGGGTCGCGGTCGATCCCGCCGTGTGGGACGCGAAACCGCTGCCTGATCACCTGCGCGTGCGCGTGCGCGTGCTCGACGACCGAGGTCGGGAGATCTGCGCGAGTCGCGATCTAAAGGAGATCGAGGCCGCGCTGCACGCCGAGCGCCGTGAAGCCAGCCAGACCGTGGCGCGCGTCGAGCCCGAAGCCTGGCGCCGCGCCCGCGCCAAATGGGAAAAACCCGACCAGACCGCGTGGGCGTTTGACGACATCCCGGAGCGCGTGCTGGTCACCGAACAGGCAGGCGTGCCCGTGTGGGCGTTTCCGGCGTTGCGCGCCGGTGGTGAAGGCGTGGGATTGCGCCTCTTCAAGACGCCGGAGGACGCGCAGGCGGCGATGCGCGGCGGACTGCGCTCGCTCCTTGAGCTGCAGCTCCGCTACGATCTCGGCTGGCTGCAACGCGACCTGCGCGCGTTGCGCGATCTCGGCCCGCTCATCGCCACACTCACTCCGCTCAACGAACTTCAGGAGCACGCATTCTCCTGTATCCGAAACTGGGTGACGGATCCCACGCGCGTTCCCGCGCCGCACACGGCCGCGGGGTTTGCAGCTGCGCTGGAAAAAGCCAGATCGGACCTGCGCGGGCTCGTGCCACGCTTCGTCGACCAGCTCCGCGAGATTCTTGGCCAACGCCAGGCGCTGCTGGTGCATGCCACGCCTTTCGCCGGGCTTGAGCGCGAGCTCGCGGCGCTTCTGCCTCCCGATTTCCTGCGGCGCACGCCGTATCTCCAACTCACGCATCTGTCCCGTTATCTGCGCGCCATGAAGCTCCGGGCGGACCGCTGGAAGCAGAATCCGGCCAAGGACGCGGAGCGCGCTGCGCTCGTCTCCCGCTACAGCACCGCGGCCGCGCGCGTTCAGGAGCGGCCAGGTGGGGAGGCTCTGCGCTGGCTGGTGGAAGAATTCCGCGTGAGCATCTTTGCGCAGGAACTGGGGACCGCGGAGCCCGTTTCGACGGTGAAGCTCGACCGAGCGCTCGCAGAACTCACCGGTGCCAGTCAGCCTGCACCGCCCCCGGCCATGGCGGCCTCAAGTGCCCCGCCTCCGGCGATCAAACCCATCGCCGTTGCAACCACGCCGGAAAAAAAGGCCGCTCCGGTGAAGAGTCTCGGCGCCCTCGACAAGCTGTTCTCGCGCTGAGCGGCTCGCCCTCGCTCCCGACCCACCGCCCTTCTGGACCGGCGGACACATGAGCCCGCCCACCTGCAGTTCATTCGGGATTGAACTAGCGCGGCCGCCCTGCCGTGAGATTTCGTAATTATCCCCCAGCTTCCCGGGCTTTCCGGTTGCGGCGCGAACGATTTGCGGCAAATTGGCTGCACCCCACCCCGTCATGAATACTCCGATCTCTGCGATTCTGGAGCGAAAGGGCTCCGCCGTGTATTCCGTGAACGCCCGGATGTCGATCGCCGACGCCGTGGCCGAGATGAACCGACACCGGGTCGGCTGTGTGCTCGTGCTCGATGGCGATCTGCTCGTCGGCGTCTTCACCGAGCGGGATGTGCTCCGACGCGTCGTCGGGGCCGGCGTCGACCCGAAAACCATGCGCGTCGCAGATGTGATGACGCCCGACGTGATCACGATCCCGCCGCACACGACGGTCGACGAGTGTCTCACCACCTTCGCCGAGCGCCGCTGTCGTCACCTGCCCGTGATCGAGCACGGACGGCTCATCGGGCTGATCTCGATCGGCGACATTTCCCGCTGGGTCGCCGACATGCACCGGGCTGAAGCCGAGTCGCTGAAAAACTACATCATCGGCGGCGGCCTCGTGACCTGAGCGTCTTTTCCCCTCTCGAGCGAATCGTGACGCCACCCTGCCATGATTCGCGCTCCCAACCGCCACGACCCGGGCTGCTTTTCAGCCCGGGTCGTGCCATCTTCCGCAGCGCGCTGCGCCGCGCTGTGTGCCAAGTCGCGTCTTTGGGCGGATTGGGTCGGGACTGAATGCGGATCTCGTCGCTCCCCAGTCCGGCATGACCCAAGCTGCTAACGCACCGACCTTGCCGCCTTTAACCTCGTTATCCCCATGCTTCGTCACATCGCTGCCACCCTCGCGGGAATCGTCACCGCTGTCCTGTTGATTCTGCTGGTTGAATTCGCCGGGCATCAGATTTGGCCGCCGCCGGCCGGCATGGATCTCAACGATTCCGCGAGCATTGCCGCGGCCATGGCGCAGATGCCGTTTGGCGCACTGGCCACCGTAGCACTCGCGTGGATCATCGAAGCGTTCGGCGGGGCGTGGGTCGCAGGACGTCTTTCCGGGAAACGCGTGCCTTCATTTGTCGTCGGTGGCGTCGTGGTGCTCTCGAGCGTCGCGAATTTGCTGATGATCCCGCATCCTTGGTGGTT
>JAEYQF010000114.1 GCA_023410155.1 Verrucomicrobiota bacterium
GGGCCGGACTGGAGACGGGCAACGTCGGCCGATCACCCGCCGTCACGGTACAGCCGGGATGGAGGCCAGCGGTGTCGCCCAGCGGCATCAGCAGCACGCGTGATCCACGAAAGCCGACCACCTCGGCCATCACTTCGAAATTTTCCCGATCGGAACGCAACCAGCACAGGTCGCCCAAACCGACGTTGGGCCCGTCGGATTCGATGACGAGACCGGTGACCGCCGCCACACGACCCAAACGCTGTGCGGCCGGCGCGTGCCGCACCTGCGAACGCAACGCCTCCACGTACTGGGTCACGCCGGGGCTCATCGTCTTCAAGCGTTCAGCAGCTCCTGCCGGAGCCCCTCCATCTTCGCACTGCCGCGGGCGTCAGTGACGCCGAATCGGCTCCGCACGAGGCAATCACCGGGATTCAGTTCATCATCCACGGTCACCTTGAGGTTCGGAAAATGATTTCGCCACGACGGCAACAGTCGTTCCAGGACCGACGCGTCACGCGGTCCGACGACCAGTTCCAAGCCTTCGCGCTCCGGATACAGCTGGTCGAGCGCCTCACGGCAGAGCTTCTCCACGAGTTCAGGCGGCGGGACGAAGCCCGCCAGCAAACGTTGCCCCACTTCCACGGCCAGCGCCGGCAGCGCGGCACAGACCTGCTGCTCGAGGTCGCGGCTCGCGTTGAGCAACTGTTGAAAGACGCCTTCGCTCAACGTCTGCATCTCCGCGCGCAACTCCACGAGTTGCTGGTCCGCAAAGGCGCGCGCCGAGTCGGTGCCCTCACGATAACCGGCCTGGCGCGCCGCCGCGAGTTCCGCGTCCGTGTGCCGCCGGGCGTCATGGCCGGGCAACGACACGCCCGCGAGCGGACGGTCGAAAGCGACGATGTGATGTCGGACGTTCGGCATTCGGTTCCTGGGTCAGGCGACCATCGCGTCGTCGTCTCCGGCGAGGGAGATCGCACCCTCTTCCTCGAGGCGGCGCACAACCTGGATGATCGCATCCTGCGCCGTCTCCACATCCTTGAGACGCACCGGGCCGAGCATCGAGATTTCCTCGCGCAGGGCTTCGGCGGCACGTTTCGAGATCGCACCGTAGATCGCCTCCCGCACGGCCTCGGCGGCGGACTTCATCGCCACCGCGAGGTGCGAAGAGTCGACTTCGCGCAACACGCGCTGCAGGTCCGCCGACTGGAGGCGGCGAATGTCGTCGAAGCTGAAGAGCTTGCGGCGGATCGCGGCGCCGAGTTGCGCGTTGCGCTCCTCGACGCGGGCCAGCAGCGACTTGGAAAGTTCCTTCTCGAGATTGTTGAGCAGGTCGGCGACCGCCCGCACGCCTCCACTGTTGTGATACGCCTGCGTCGTTTTGTGATCGAGGTGACGGCTCAGGTTACGAACGATCTTCGACACCAGATCCATCGACGTGCTCTCGATCGTGCCGAGGCGCTCGATCACTTCCTCGCGCAGATCCGGCGGCAGCAGGGCAAAAACAGAGGCGCTCTTGGTGGCCGTGAGGTGCGACAGCACAAACGCGATCGTCTGCGGCTGCTCCTCCTTGATCAGATTGAAGATCTGGCGGCCCTCCATTTCCGCGATGTCGGCAATCACGGCGACCGTCGAGGTGGTGGCGCTCACGCCCACGCGGTTGAGCATGACGCTCGCCTTGTAATCGCCGCGGGCGATCTCGAGCGTGCGTTTCGCGAATTCCAGGCCGCCGAGCGTCGAACCGAGGCTCTCGCCAATCAACGGAGTGAATTCCTCGAGCGCCGACTGCGCGACCGCGTCGGAAATCATGGTGAACTGCCCCATCTCGCGACAGAGCATCTCGATCTCCGAATCCTCGAACTGCCGCAGCAATTCCGCCGCGGCCTCCGGCCCGATGACGATCAGGAAGATCGCGAGCTTCTGAACGCGGGACAGCTTGGTGTAGGCAATTTCGGCCATGGCGGCAGAGGGAGCAGCGGGGCTCAGTTGCGCTTGCTGGTGCCCATCCAGTCACGCAGCGCGGTGCCGACGTTGTTCGGCTTCTGGCGGATCAATTCATTGAGCACTTCCGCGGTCAGCGCGCCGTTCTTTGGTCCACGCGGACCGGACGCCGGCGCAACCGCCAGCAACTCCACCGGAACCGGCTCCGGCCGCTGCGAGCGCAGCAGACGCACAAAGATGATCAGCGCGATCAGCGCGATGGCGACGGCAACATAGCTGCTCGCGCCCTCCAGCCAGCCCTGCCAGCGCGTTTCCTGTTTCATCCGTTCGAACTGTTCATCGACCGGGGTCACGTGGAACGTGGTCTCCTGCAGGGAAACGACGTCCTCAATCCGGCGTCCGGCGGTCAGCTTGATGCCGAGCGCGTTGAGCACGATGCGCTGCAGGTTCGCGATCTCCTCAGCCGAGCGCGGCGTCACGGTTCCATCCGGTCCGGCCGGCCGCGCCGCGACGAACACCGCCGCCGTCAGGCCGCGGATCGTGCCCGGGGCACGCGTGATGTTGGTCAGCGAGCGGTTGATTTCGTAAGTCGTCGTATTGTTCTTCCGGTTCTGCTCGTTCGTCACGGCCGGCGTCGTATCCTTCGCCTCATTACCAGGCCGCTCGGGCGTGTTGGCCGTGATGCCGACCGCACCGCCACGGCGCGCCTCGATCGACGAGGTGGAATCTTCCGTGCTGGACTGCGAACGGACCACCTGGCCCTCCGGATCAAACTTTTCCTCGGTCAGCGTCGCCGCCTCGGTGTCGATGTCGGCCGAGACCCGCACGACGGCATTGCCATGACCGACCACCGGCGCGAGCAGCGTCTCGACCTTCTTGGAAAAATAGTCCTCCACCTGCTGGCGGTAACGCATCTGGCTGGAGGCGTTCGCCAAGGTCGGGTCGTCCTTCAGATCGGAGGACAACACGCGGCCCTTGTGGTCCACCACCGCGACATCATCCGCGCCCAAGCCCTGCAC
>JAEYQF010000129.1 GCA_023410155.1 Verrucomicrobiota bacterium
CGCGCGAGCGAACTGGCCAACGCTCATCGCGTAGGTGAAAACGGGATACGCGTGATCGAACGCCAGCCCTCGGACCGCCGCGCAGCGCCCCGCTGGGACATCGTGCCGCCTGAGGCCGTCGATTCGCGCGTGCGTTTCCGCTGGCAGAACTATCCCGAAGCGCTCGCGGCGCTCGGCGGCGGCGAGAATGAGGGCGGCGTGAGCTTCTGGCGCTTTCTCGGCAACACGCTGGTCGTCTGCGTGCTTGGCGTGATCGGCACGGTGCTCTCCAATGCGATCATCGCCTACGGCTTCGCGCGTGTGAAGTGGCGCGGACGGGACGCGTTTTTCTCGCTCACCCTCGCGACGCTCATGGTGCCGTTTCCCGTGATGATGGTGCCGCTCTACGGCGTGTTTCGCGAACTCGGCTGGATCGGCACGCTGCTGCCGCTGTGGGTGCCGGCGTTTTTTGGCAGCGCATTCAATATTTTCCTCATGCGCCAGTTCTTCCTCGGCATTGCCGAGGAGTTGAGCGAGGCCGCGCGCATCGACGGCAGCAGCGAGTGGACGATCTTCTGGCGGATCATTCTGCCGCTCAGCAAACCCGTCCTCGCGGCGTCGGCGGTGTTTCACTTCCTCTATGCGTGGAACGACTTCATGGGGCCGTATCTCTACCTCACGAAGAAGGAAACGTTCACGCTGTCGCTCGCGCTGCAGGCGTATCAGGCGCAGAACGGCGGCGTGCAGTGGCACTACCTGATGGCCGCCAGCACGGTGACGATTCTGCCCGTGATCGTGCTGTTTTTCTTCGCCCAACGGACGTTCATCCAGGGCATCGCCACCACCGGTTCAAAAAGCTGAACGACACGCGCATGGATTTCACCGCAATAATCGCGAAGCTAGGTGCGACCCGGTCCGCTCGGTGTCCCGACTCGGTCCGCCGTGGAGTCCGACGCGAGTCGGATATGGTGCCGAGTCGGGCTGCCCAGGGGCGCGACTCCTTTCCTAATCCGATCCCAACCCCGATTTTCTCATGAAGTTCACCGACGGCCAATGGTTGCTCCGACCCGGAGTCACGGCTCATTACGCGGCGGAAGCCCACACGATCACTGCTGAGGGCAGTAAACTCGTGGTGCACGCTCCCGTGCGTCCGATTCGTCATCGCGGCGACACGCTCCAGGGACCGTTGCTCACGGTGACGTTGAGCTCGCCGATGGCGGATGTGGTCCGCGTGCGCATCGAGCATTTCGTCGGCGGCCATTTGAAAGGCCCGCACGTGCCGCTCGAAGTGCCGGCAGAAGTTCCCGCGAAGATCGCGGAAGACGAGCAGTCGGCAACCTTGACGGCGGGCGGACTCACCGTGCGCGTGAAGAAGCCGGGCTGGGAGCTCAGCTTTGAGAGCGGCGATCGTGTGCTGACGCGCAGCGGCTGGCGCGGCGTGGGCTACGTGCAGACGGTGGACGGCAAGGCCTACATGCATGACCAGCTCTCTCTCGGCGTGGGCGAGTGCGTTTACGGCCTCGGCGAGCGTTTCACGGCGTTCGTGAAGAACGGCCAGATCGTCGATTGCGAAAACAAAGACGGCGGCACGGCCTCGGAGCAGGCGTATAAGAACGTGCCGTTTTATCTGACGAATCGCGGCTACGGCGTGCTCGTGAACGAGTGCGCGCCGGTGTCGTTCGAAGTCGCGTCGGAGAAAGTCGCGCGCGTGCAGTTTTCGGTCGAGGGTGAGGCGCTCGAGTATTTCGTGATCCTCGGGCCGAACCCGAAGGACATCTTGCGCAAGCTCACCGCGCTAACGGGCCGGCCGGCGCTGCCGCCGCCGTGGAGTTTCGGTCTGTGGCTCTCGACCTCGTTTACGACGAATTACGACGAGGCGACCGTCACGAGCTTCATCGACGGCATGAAGCAGCGCGATCTGCCGCTGCACGTTTTCCACTTCGATTGCTTTTGGATGCGCGAGTTCGATTGGACGAACTTCGAGTGGGATCCGCGCGTGTTTCCCGATCCGGAGGGCATGCTGCGGCGCTTGCACGCGAAGGGCCTGAAGGTCTGCGTGTGGATCAATTCATATATCGGGCAACGCTCGCGGCTCTTCGCGGAGGGCGCGCAGAAAGACTATTTCATCAAGCGCACGGACGGCTCCGTATGGCAGACCGATCTGTGGCAGCCGGGCATGGCGATCGTGGACTTCACGAATCCTGCCGCGCGCGAGTGGTTCGCAGGTCACATCAAGCGTCTGCTCGAGATGGGCGTCGATGCGATCAAGACGGATTTCGGCGAGCGCATCCCGAGCGAAGGCGTGGTTTACCACGATGGCTCGGATCCGGCCAAGATGCACAACTTCTATCCGATCATTTACAACGAGACCGTGTTTCGCGCGATCGAGGAGAAGCGCGGCGTGGGGGAGGCGGTGCTCTTCGCACGCTCGGCGTTCACGGGTGGACAAAAGTTTCCCGTGCACTGGGGCGGCGATTGCTGGTCGACGATGGAGTCGATGGCCGAGTCGCTGCGCGGCGGTCTCTCGCTGTGTCTGAGCGGTTTCGGTTTCTGGAGCCATGACATCGGCGGCTTTGAAGGCACGGCGCCGGCGTATATCTACAAACGCTGGGCGGCGTTTGGCCTGTTGTCGTCGCACAGCCGTCTGCATGGCAGCAGCAGCTATCGCGTGCCGTGGGCGTATGACGATGAGGCGTGCGACGTCGTTCGGTTCTTCACGAAACTGAAGTGCCGCCTGATGCCGTATCTGTGGGCAAAGGCCGTGGAGGCGCACAAGGAAGGCGTGCCGACCATGCGCGCGATGTTGCTCGAGTTCCCCGATGATCCTGCGTGCGACACGCTCGACCGCCAATACATGCTCGGCGACTCGTTGCTCGTCGCGCCGGTGTTCACGCAAGACGGTTCGGTGGACTACTATCTGCCGGCGGGAACGTGGACTCACTTACTCACAGGTGAAGTGCAAGAGGGCGGTCGCTGGCATCGCGGGAAATATAGCTTCATGGAGCTGCCACTCTTCGTCCGCGAAAACACGATCATCGCTCACGGATCACGTGACGGTGTTCCGGATTACGACTACCTCGATGACGTCACTTTTGAGGTCGGCGCCCTGGCTGACGGGGGCACCGCTCGCGCAGAATTACTCAACAAGGACGGACAGGTTGCAGGTGTCTGCATAGCCTCACGCGCAAAGGACATCGTGCGCATCGAGGCGAAAGGCGCGGGGCTGAAGACGTGGAAGGTGCGGCTCCGCGGACGCGCGGTTGCGCAAGTGCTGGAAGGGAAGCAGTCCGGCGATGCTGTCCAGCCCATCGGAGCTTCCGGCGTGGTGCAGATGCGGATCGGTTAACCGTAGAGAAACCGGAGCAAAGAAACTGCCAGTGCCCGACCCGGCACTGGCTTTTTTGCGCCCCAAGGATTGGTGCGCAAACGGGCGCTGTTCAGAAAAACGTCTCAACTTAGCGTTAAATTAAGCGGAAAAATATTGCCGGGCGGCAAATTAGCCTGAAGTAGGTTTAGCGCTAAACCTACCCGCTTTCCGGAAAAGAACCCCTTTGCCCCGCTTTTTACCCCTTTGCCTGCGTGGCGTCGTCCGCGCGCGCAAGAACGACAGTAAACCTACCCTAACATGCACAAAAAGATGCAAGCCCGTGGCGTGCTGGCCCTGTATTCAGCACTCACACTCGGGTCCGGTCTTGCCTGGGCGCAAACTGCGCCCGCGGCGAGCTCGGCTCCCTCCTCGGATGATGAAACGATCGTTCTCTCGCCGTTCGTCATCGAGAGTTCGCAGGACGATGGGAAATACCGTGCCACCGAAACCCTCGGTGGGTCCCGCATCCGCACCAACCTCCGTGACATTGCCTCGCCCTTCAGCGTGGTGACGTCGCAGTTTCTGCAGGACACAGGCTCCACGGATAACCAATCGCTGCTGACTTACACCACCAGCACCGAAGTGGGCGGCCTGCTCGGAAACTGGGGCGGCTTCGGGAACTCCCAGGGCGTGAGCGATCGCGGCTCCCTCATTTCCCCGCAACGCAACACGCGCGTGCGTGGATTGGACGAAGCAGACAACACCCGGAACTTCTTCCTGACGGATATTCCGTGGGACAGCTACAACGTCGAACGCGTGGAAATCCAGCGCGGGCCCAACTCGATCCTCTTCGGCGTCGGCAGCCCGGCAGGTATCATCAACACCAGCACGGTGCAGGCCCGTTTCGACGGCAACCGTGGCAAAGTTGAGAACCAGTTCGGCAAGTTCAACTCGCTCCGCTGGTCCGCTGACTACAATCTCGAGTTGATCGACGACCTGCTGGCGATCCGCTTCGCCGGCGTGGTCGATAACCAGAAATACCGCCAGGAGCCCGCCTTCGAGAAGGACCGTCGCGGCTATGTGACGGCGACCTTCCAGCCGCAGGTGTTCCCCAAGGAGTGGGCCGGCAAGCTGGATGTCCGCGCCACCTATGAGCGCGCCAAGATCACGGGCAATCGCCCCCGCATCCTTCCTCCTGAGGACGCGATCTCGCTCTGGTTCGAGGATGCCGGTGGCGACGGCGTGAATGACCTGCTCGGCTACGGCCAGCGCGTTTATGATCCCTTCCTCTGGAGTCAGACAGGCGGCGGCGATGTCACCCGCGCTACGACGGCAGTCGCGCAGCAGACCGTGCTGAACCCGCTGCCCTATCAGCCCGGCATGGCCTCCGTGGACGGTGGCGCCCTGAACAATGGTGGCATCGGTTTCTGGTTCATGAACGGCGACTCGCGGCCGTTCTTCACCTCCCGGCAATCTCCTCGCGCGCACCCCGGCGCTCTGGATGCCAGCGGCAACGTCGACAATGCAATCGGCATCCTCTACGCCACCCCGCTTCGCGTCGGTGGCATGAATGCCTACTCCATCAGCGTCGATAAGATCGACGAGCTGGAAGGGCGCCCCTCGCGCTTTCCGCTGGCGAGCCGTGGATACTACAAGGATCAGTCGCTCAGCGACGCCACGATCTTCGATTTCTACAATCACCTCATCGACGGCGACAACAAGCGTGAGCACCAGAAGTGGGACGCCACGAATATCTCGATCGCCCAGACCTTCCTCGACAATCGCGTCGGCGTGGAGCTCGTCTACGATGAGCAGAACTACTCCGAATGGCGCACGGGGGCGACTTGGAGCCGGCCCTACATCTCGGTGGACGTTAACAAGAACCTGCAACATCAGCTCTCCCAGTATACCCGCACGGTGAACAACCTGCTCGATACGAGCACCTATACGGTTTACGGGTTTACGCCGACCGACGACCAGCCCTACGCGAATGCGATGGCTGGAGCCGCGTTCACCGGCGGTGGCTTCGAGCGCAACAATCGCACCGATCGCAACCGCGAGAACTACCGCATGACGCTCTTCGGTGAGATTCGCGCCGAGGACTTCCTCTCACGCGGTTCGACTTTGGCCACCATCCTGGGAAACCACCGCTTCACGGGTCTGCTTTCGCGTGAAGATCGCTGGGAAGCCCAGACGCAATGGGTGCCGAGCGCGGTGCCGTATGATTGGGCCTATTCCCTCTCGGTTTCCGGTGAGGACACCAATCTCACGGGTGCGACGCGCGGCGTCACTCCGATCATCTACCTCAGTGATCCGCTGTTTGATCGGTCCTCAGCGCATGGTCTCAACCTCGGTCCGATCCAGACCTATTATAATCCGTCCGGTGTTTACTCGGTCGACTATTTCAAGACCGAGTGGCTCCCCTCGCGTAATCCGGCCGACGCCTCTTATGTCGATCCCGGTGCGCCTTGGACGAATTTCCTCGGCGAGGCTACCGGCGTCCAGGCGGATAATCCGTTCAACTACACGGGCCGCACCAACGCACAGGTCACGATGCTCAACGCCGATGACGGCGACTTATCCCAGTTGGTGACCAACTACGACGTCGTCGAGCAGAGGATCGATTCCAAGGGCTTGGTTTGGCAGGGTCATCTCTTCGGTGGGAATATCGTTCCGACCGTCGGGTGGCGCGAAGACAAGCTCGCCACTTACACGGCCACCGGTGCGCAGGACGCGACGGGCATCGCCTCGACCAAAGTCGGCAATACCACTCGCGTGCTGCAGAACACGGGCCGCACCACCACGTGGGGTATCGTCGGCCACATGCCGGCTTCCATCATGAAAAACGTGCCGATCCTCTCCGGCATCAGCGCTTACTACAACCACGGCGAAAACACCCGGGTCGAGTCGCGCTACAACTATGATGGCAACCCGCTGGACAACGCGACCGCCGAAAGTCAGGACTACGGCATCGTTCTGAGCCTGGTCGACGACAAGCTCAACGTGAAGGTCGGTAAGTTCAAAACCAAGGTGAAGAACGCCAATCTCCCCGGCGGCTCTTCCATCCTCGGTGGCAACCAATACTACCTCTATAACCTGGAGGCTTGGGCGACCGCCAACACCCTCATGTATGCCTTCGGCCGGTCGGGCCTCGATCCCAACCAGGCCTGGCACTGGAACTGGGCGCTGGTCGACGACAATGCCTGGGGCAACGAAAACACGACCTACGCTCCGAGCACGGACCTGTTCAATAATCACCCCAGCTCCGTGGCTCAACTCGCGGCCATGGATGACTGGATGGCCACCGTTGATCAGCAGTTCTTCTCGAACTACGCGATCCCGGCAGACATCCCGTCCCTCAAGAGCGCCTACGAATCGTGGCGTGCGACGGGTAACATCCAGCCGCTCATCGCGGCGGCCGGGGCCAGCGGCTTCCAGGTGGGCACCTACACGACTGGGTTCTCGTCCCAAAACAACGGCCGCATCAATGGCATCAATCCGAACGGCACGATCGACAACACCTCGGAAGGTTACGAATTCGAGGTGAACTACACGCCGGTCTCGAATTGGAACATCCAGATCAATGCGGCCAAGACCAACGCCTATCGCGAGAACCTCGGTGCACCGATGCTGGCGTTTATCGAGCAGCAATGGGCCAAGCTGCAGGGCCCCGCTGGTGACATCCGTTTGTGGTGGGGTGGCGACAACACAATCCGCCGCTACTACTCGGACAACATCATCTCCGCGGTGGAGTTCCAGCGGGAGTCAATCGGCTTCCAGGTGCCGGAGCTGCGCCCGTGGCGCGTCGGTGCGATCTCGAACTACAGCTTCAAGGAAGGCTCGCTGAAAGGCTTCAACGTCGGCGGCGCGTTCCGCTGGGAGGACAAGCAGATCCTCGGTTACGGCCTGAAAGACGATGCCTCGGGTCTCGATGTCACCAAGCCGATCCACGGCGATTCCGAAGAGCACTTCGACCTCTGGATCGGTTACAATCGGAAGCTCACCTCGAAGCTCTCGTGGCGCATTCAGCTCAACCTGCGCAACGTCGGCGAAAGCGTCGGCCTCACCCCGATCTCCGTTAATCCGGACGGTGTGGTGGCCGCGCAACGCATCACGGAAGGCATGAGCTGGACCCTGACGAACACGTTCTCCTTCTGAGCGATTCGGAGGGCGGCGGTCCCACGCCGTCCTCCTGCATTTAGTTAGTTGTCCTAGAAAGAGCGCCATGGCGAAAGCCATGGCGCTTTATCCGTTTCGGGGGTGGGGGGGGACGGTTACGCGCAGAAGAAGGGCGGTCAGTGGAGCGGGCCAACCTTGGGCTACGAAGCAGAGGCGCGCATCCGCTGCCTTCGGCAGATCTCAAAGGATGTCGGCACAGGCCGGTGGCATTTTTCGCGTTTACGACTCGCTCGGGCGAGCCCGGGCCGGCATCTCGCTTCTTGCTCGCGCCGTTTCCTGCGCGCCATACCCTTGATGTCCGGTTATCCGCTTCTCTCGAAAATGAATCGCGCCACCCGCGCAGCTACCCTGGCCGACGTCGGCCGTGAGGCTGGAGTTTCCGCCATGGCGGCCTCCACGGTCCTCAATGGCGCTCGCACCTCGTCGCGCATCGCGCCCGAGACACGCGAGCGCATCTTGGCCGCCGCGGCCAAGCTCCGCTACCGCCCCAACGCCACCGCGCGTGCGCTGGCCAATCGTCGCATGAACACGATCGGCGTCGCCGGCACGATCGATGGCGAGTCGGTCAACCACTACCTGCTCGAGATTCTCAGCGGCATCCTTTCTTCCGCCTCCTCGCACAACCAGAACACCACCGTCTTCACGCTCCACGATTGGGAGCGCGATGCAGAGCGACTCCATGATTTTTGCGACGGCCGCATCGACGGGCTGATCCTGCTCGCGCCGATGCTCAGCCGTGCGCAGGCCCGCCTGCTCCCGGCGCATACACCCTTTGTGTCGTTGCACGGCAACGCCCCGATTCCGCATGTGCTCAACATCGAGTCCGACGAGGAACACGGCGCATTTCTCGCCGTGCGCATGCTCGTGCAGAAAGGCCATCGACGCATTCTGCACTTCTCGGGATCTCCCGGTCGCATCGGCGCCGAGCGCCGTATCGAAGGTTTCAAACGCGCACTCCACACCGCGGGGCTCCCGGTCGACGATTCGCTGATCGTCACTACCGGCTTCACCACCGAGGAAGGTCGCATGGTGATGCGCCGCTGGCTCGGCGCACACGCCGGTCAGCCGCTACCCACCGCGATCTTCTGCGCCAACGACGGTGTGGCCATCGGCTGCACCGAAGCGCTGGCCGAGGTCGGGGTCCGTGTGCCGGAGGATATTTCGGTGATCGGTTTCGACGACACGTTCGCGGCGCGATCCACCGCACCGCAGCTCACGACGGTCCGCCAGCCACTGCGCGCCATGGGCAGCCGCGCGGTCGAACTGTTGCTTGAGCGCATCGGAGCTTCCGGCGTCACGCCATCGCCGGAGGAGGTGCCGCCGGTCATTTTCCCGGTTGAGCTCATCGAGCGCGCCTCGACGGCCGCGCCGCCTTCGACGGATCGACTGATTTCGCCGGCGGCCGTTCGCGGCTGAGCGGACCTGGTGCCCGGGGCGGGGCTCGAACCCGCACGCCTTTTCAGGCAAGGGATTTTAAGTCCCCAGCGTCTGCCATTCCGCCACCCGGGCGAGGTGTTTCAGTCCGTCGGATGCCAGTGGAAAGGGCGCGCGTCGTCCATCGCAATGTCACGCGCACCGTCTGCTGTTCCGTCGGTCCATGACGGCATGGCTTCGGAAAAAAATCCCCCATCTTCCGCCCAGTCCCAGGCTGCGGCTCCTTTCGCGCGCAAAACTGCCCTCGTGACCGGTGCTGGTTCCGGCATCGGCCGGGCCACCGCGCTCCATCTTGCGCGCGGGGGCGCACGCGTTGCCGTGCTCAGCCGGGATGCGGAGGAACTCCGTGAGGTGTGCGACGAGATCTCCGGCGTCGGTGCAGAATGCCTCGTCATCAGCGGCGATGTTTCTTCGGCCGAACACGTCGAGGGTGCCATGCGGCGCATCGAGCGCGAGTGGTCGCAGCTCGACTACGTGGTCGCCAATGCCGGCATCAACGGCCTCTGGGCGCCGCTCGAGAAGATCTCGCCAGAAGACTGGGACCTGACCCTCAACGTGAATCTGCGCGGCACCTTCCTCACGGTGAAATACGCGCTCCCGCTGCTGAAGATCGCCGGCGGGTCCGTCGTCATCGTCTCTTCCGTCAACGGCAACCGCATGTTCAGCAACACCGGAGCCAGCGCCTATGCGACCTCCAAAGCCGGCCAGGTCGCGTTCGCGCGGATGATCGCGCTCGAACTTGCACGGTCTCGCATCCGCGTAAACACCGTGTGCCCCGGCGCCATCGAGACCAAGATCGACGATAATACCCAGCGCGAGGACTTGGGGAAAATCCGCACCCCCGTGGAGTTCCCCGAAGGCAGTATCCCGCTGACGCGCGGCGCTGCCGGAAGCGCCGACCAAGTGGCGCGCGTCATCGGTTTCCTGCTGTCGGACGCCGCCGATCACGTCACCGGCACCGAAGTCTACGTGGACGGCGGCGAGTCTCTGCTGGAAGGCTGATCCCGATCCGCACCTCGTCCCGACCTGGACCGAACATCGTCCCGACTCAAGCCGCACTCGGGCGCGACCCGGTCCGCCCTTTGGCACGAGGCAGTTCGCCCTTGCTCGTGGTGATGAGCGGCGACACGTTCCGCGGCAGTGAAAATCGGCTTTCTGGGCGGAAGTTTTGACCCCGTGCATTTCGGTCACCTGCTGGCGGGGCAGGACGCGATGGAGCAACACCGACTCGACCGTTTGATCTTCGTGCCGGCAGCCCAGGCGCCTTTGAAACCTCAGGAGGTGAAAGCGCCCGCTGCGCATCGACTCGCGATGCTGCGCGCGGCCATCGCCGGCGACGAACGCTTCGAGATCTCGGCGTGGGAGTTGGAGCGTGGCGGCACCAGCTACACGATCGACTCGGCGCAGCATTTCCGAGCGCAGTTTCCAGACGACGATCTCTACTGGATCATCGGCGGGGATCAGTTGCCGAACCTGCACCGTTGGCACCGCATCGCCGAGCTGGTGAAGCTGGTGGAATTCATCTTTCTCGAGCGACCGGGTTTTCCGGTGAAAGCGCACCCGGAGATTCCTGGTTTGCGTCTCCACCGCTGCGATGGACACCTGCTGGCAGTGAGTTCGAGCGAGTTGCGCGAGCGGGCGGCGTCCGGGCTGTCGCTCGATTATTTCATGCCCCACAAGGCCATTGTCTA
>JAEYQF010000149.1 GCA_023410155.1 Verrucomicrobiota bacterium
CTTCCGCGAGGACCGCGATGATCGAGTGCTCGACGGCGGCGAGCAGTTCACGGTGTTTTTGGAGCGTGATGTCCGCCGCGGTGCCCACCACGCGATGCACCTGGCCGATGTCATTGCGCACCGGATACGCCCGCGCGTGGATCCACCGCACCGTGCCGTCGTCGCGCATGATTCGATACGTCTCCTCGTAATCGCCCGCCGCCTGCCGCTCGCGCAACGAGCCGAGCACCCGCTCCCTATCCGCCGGGTGGACGGTCTCGTGCCATCCGTGCGGATGCGCGTAGAGACTCTCGCAGCTTCGGCCCCAGATCTTCTCGTAGGCAGGACTCACATAAAGGATTGAGCCGCGCTGCGGATCACTGATCCAAAAGACTTCATTGATGTTGTCGGTGAGCTCGCGAAACCGCTCCTCACTTTCGCGGATGCGCTCGATGGCGCGTTCGTGCTCCGTAATGTCGAGCGACATCACGAAGATACCTTCGTCCGCCGGCTGCACGATCAACTCGAACCATGCGCTCGTGCCATCCGGCGCCACGAAATGATTTTTCAGCCGCGCGCCGACTCGCTCCCGCATGCAACGCTCCATCGCAGAGAACACCGGCGTCTGGTCGATCCCCGGGTAGCAATCCAGCAACGACCGCCCGAGCAAGTCCTCGCGCGGCCGTCGTCCATGCGCCGCCGCCGTGGCATTGATATACACATAGCGCCACTCGCGATCGATGATCTGGCAGCCCTCCAGCATGTTATCGAGCGTGCCCTGAAACCTCGCCTCGCTCGCGTTCAGCGAAGCGATCTCCGCCTTCAGGCGTTCGTTCTCCGCCTCGAGGGCGGCGATGCGCGCAGCAACAAGGTGGGAGGAGTCATCAGGCACAGGGGAAGTCATGATGCGTGGAAGTCTGGAAGGAAATCGGGCGGGAAACGTGTCTCCTTCCATCGCCCGCACAAACGGGAAGTTTACGTGAATACACGTATCTCGTCTCGCGGCCGCCGCGGCTCGCGCCGGGAGCTTTTCCCTCCGCAAAGCCGTCCACACCGCGGCGCAATCGCAGCTCTACGCCGGCAAGATTCACTTCCTTGCCGGAGTTTCCAGCCCTCAAGCCTACGCACGCTCCAGTCCGATCCTTTTGCACCGCCCCGGGCGCAGCTCGCCACGTCGGCGCCTCGCACATGTCCGCCGCCCCGGACGCCTGCCTCGCCTCTTCGAGGACTGCGCCCGCAGAGGAAGAATTCCACGGCGCCTTGGGCGCGCACGTGATCCGCTATCGAAACTTCATGAGGAACTGCCGAGATCGAAAACGCGCGACGCCCACATTCCGCGAGGGTTGGCGCCGGCCGCGGGTGTATTCGCGAACCCGATACTCGCGCGCTTGATTTCCGGCCTTCGCTCGAGCTACCCACGCGGGACGACCGCAGACCCCGCGCCTGACGCGGATCCTCGCTCAGTGGTGCGGCAGCAGGAAAACGAGCACCGCGAAAAAGTGACACGTGCTCCCGCCGAGCACGAACGCGTGCCACACCGCGTGGTGAAAACGCAACCGGTGCCACACATAGAAGATCACCCCAGCGCTGTAGCACAGGCCGCCCGCCAGCATGAGCCAGAGTCCGCCCGGCGGCACGTGCGCGAGCAGCGGCTTGATCGCGACGACGATCAGCCAGCCGAGGAAAAGATACGCCCCGATCGCCACCGCACGGAATCGCGGCGCGAACAGCAACTGCACCACCGCACCGCTCCCACACAGCCCCCACACCACGCCGAAGAGCGACCAGCCCCACGGACCGCGCAGCTGCGTGAGCAGAAACGGCGTGTAGGTGCCCGCGATCAACAGAAAGATCGCCGCGTGATCGAGTTTCCGAAAGAGGCGCTTCGCGCGACCATCGCGCACCGCGTGATACGCCGTGGAGGCAAAATAGAGCGTGAGCAACGTGAGCCCGAAGACGGCGAAACTCGCCACATGCCAAACATCGCCGTGCTCGCGTGCTTGAATCAGCAGAAGCGCCAGGCCCACCGCACTCGCGATCAGGCCGATCCCGTGGGTGGCCCAGTTGGCAATCTCCTCCGCGCGCGTGTAGCGGCGGTCGGGTTTGGTCGCGAGGGGCGCTCGCGGGATTTCGCGCCGGCGGCGCACCGCTGAGGCCGCCCAACGATCGAGCACGCGCACCAGCGCACGCGGACGCGGGCTGCTGAACTTCTCGGCAGTCCATTCTTCGCCGTCCGCGTAGACCGTGCGAGGAATCACGCAGGTGCCGAGACACCAATCGGCGACCGGCAGGCCGCAAAAGCCCGAAATGGATTCGTTGCAGTCCGTGACCGCGTGGTGCCGCAGGTGGAATCCATACACCGGCTGCCAGAACCAGCTCCAACGCGGGTGTTGGACGAGCGGCGCCCATTTTTCGAAGGGCCAGTGATTGATCGCGTGCAACACCTCGTAGAGCGTGAGCGAGCACGCGAGGGCTGCATAGCCGCCGACGAACCAAGGAAACGCCGGCAGCAACCACTGCAGCAGCGCCAGCAACGGCGTGAGCAGCAGCGCGAACGCCGCGAGCGAATACCAGGGGAAAAACGACGCCTCCCCCTGCTCCGGCTCCACGATGGGAAACACGTTTTCGATCGAGAGAATCCCGGTGCCCTCGCGACCCGGTCGCCGCACGATGCGCGTAAGCGCGTGATGCAGCGTGTGCTGCTTATACAACCGCCGGAGAAACGGCACCGCCGGCGTGTGCAACACGTAGCGATGGAAGAAATACTCCATGAAGGCGTTGACGAGGCTGATCGCGGCAAACGCCACGATCGCGTGCGACAGCGGAGCGATCCATTGCAGCGTCCAGACCCCGGGCGCGATCCAGCGCAACGCGAGCAGGAGCACCGCCAGCGTGGCGAGCACCGTGGCCGCGAAGAGCGGCAGTGAAAAATGCTCGTGGACGGGTTCGGAGGAACGAGGAGACGACATGATGCAGGCGAGACCGGAAGACGGGAAAAGCAAACGCGTGAGCCAAAGGGCCCGCGACTAGAGATGGGTGAGCTGCTCGTCGGTCGGGAGTTCGTAGCTGATCTTCCGTTCGGAGATTTCCCGCAGCGCCACATCCTCCAACGTCAACTTCTCGAGCGAGACCACGAGGGGCCGCGCGCCGTGGCGCAGTTGTTTCACGCGACGCGACACCACATTGATGAGGATGTTGGGATCAGGAATCACTTGGTGGGCCTCGAACAGATAATCTTCTCTCACGAATAGGTAGGGGACGCCGGGGCGGGATTGATTCCAGCTGGCTCGCGCACTCTATCGACGCGGAGCGCACACGACGACACTTATCGCTCCTCCGAGCCCGCAGACGGGCAAGCGGCCCAGCGGGCACCGCGTTGCGGGATTAATCGTGCCGACCCGGTGCGCACCGTGGCGCGAGCCGGGACGGACTTTGTCCCGACCCGGTCCGCACTCGGGCTCGACCGGGTGCGCACTTGGACGCGATCTGGTCCAAACTCGGGCGCGACTCGGCCCGCTATTCGCCGATGATCTTGATCAGCGCGCATTTCTTTCGTCGGCCGTCGAACTCGGCATAGAAGATCTGTTCCCATGGGCCGAAATCGAGCTGACCCGCGGTGATCGCGACGACGACTTCGCGGCCCATGATCGTGCGTTTGAGGTGTGCGTCCGCGTTGTCTTCGCCGGTGCGGTTATGGTCGTAGGCGCTGTGCGGTTTTTCCGGCGCGAGCTGCTCGAGCCAGCGTTCGTAATCGGCGTGCAGCCCGCGCTCATCGTCGTTGATGAACACGCTGGCGGTGATGTGCATCGCGTTGACGAGGCAAAGACCTTCGCGGACGCCGCTCTCGCGCAGAGCAGCCTCGACCTGCGGCGTGATGTTGAAAAACGCGCGCCGCTGCGGCGCCTCGAACCAGAGTTCCTGGCGAAAGGATTTCATGCGGCGCGCCGCTCAGGAGTTGAGCTTCCAGATCGCGGAGTTCAGCGCGGTGGCGAAACTCACCCACAGTAGATACGGCGCCCACATCGCGGCGGCGATCCGATCCCGGGTCCAAAACCGGATGAAAATCACCGTGAGGAGAAGCCACAGCGCGAGAATGTCCACGAGTGCCGCACCTGGCGATTGACGTCCGAAGAAGAGGATCGACCAAAGCGCGTTGAGCGCGAGTTGCAGCGCATAGAGCATCACCGTGACTCTGGCCGACAGTGGATCGCCCACGCGCCACACGCGCCAGGTCGAGATCGCCATCAGGATGTAGAGAACGGTCCATACGGGCCCGAAGACGGCCTTGGGCGGATTCCATGCGGGCTTCTGGAGCGAGTCATACCACGTATCGACGCTGCTCGAGGTCGCGAGCGAGCCGATGCCCGCCGCCGCGAAAGCGAGCACGAGAAAAAGGATCAGCGGGAGCCAGCGCGACTTCATGCGAAAGCTGTGCCTCGCCAAGCCAGTTGTGTCAAAAACGCAGCCGCGATTCGCGCCCGCTCCGCGAGCGAAGGCAGCACGATGTATTCGTCCGCGCTATGGAGCTTGCCACCCACCGGGCCCAAACCGTCCAGGCAGGGCAGTCCGGCTGCGGCCAGCAGGTTGGCATCGGAACCGCCGCCCACGTCCAGCCAGCCCGGGATCTCTACGCCGCACGCGCGCGCCACCTCCGTCCAGGCGACGAAAGCCGCGTCCGTGCGGGCTTCCGGTTCGAGCGGCGGGCGATCGAACCCGCCGGTGATCTCGAGGGAAAAGCCCTCGCGGCGGTTGAGCTCGGCGGTGAGCGCCGCGAACCTCTCCTTCACCGCCTCGGCGGCGATGGCGGTCGCCACTCGCACGTTGATCGCGGCGACCGCGCGGTCTGGCACGATGTTGACCGCCCCGCCACCCGCGATGCTTCCGACGTTGAGCAGGACGCCGGGGATCTCATTCCGTATCCGATCCATGGAGACAAGGATTCCCGCCAACGCGACGATCGCGTTGCGTCCCTCCTGGCGTGGACTCGCGGCATGTGCGGCGCGCCCGCGGCAGGTAAGGTTGAAAACGCCGGTGCCCATCCGGGAGCGCACCAGCGAGCCATCCTCGCGCGCGGGTTCGAAGACCAAACCAAGCTGATGACGCCGGGCGGCGTCGCGCAGCACGGTGCGGCTGGCAGCAGAGCCCGTTTCCTCGTCCGGCGTGAGCAGGACTTCCCACCCCAGCCTCTCGCAGCCGGGAGTTTTCTCGAACTCAGTGAGCGCGGCGAGCAGGACGACGATCCCGCCCTTCATGTCGGCCACGCCGGGACCGCGCAGCCGGTCGGCGTCCACCTGTTCGCAGCGCTGAAAGGGATGCTCCTGCCCATAAACCGTGTCGTAATGCCCACTGAGCAATACCTGAACCGGCGCATGCGGCCGCACGCGGAGAGAAAGCGCCTTCGCGTCCGATCCCCATAGATCGAGGGTCGTGGCGGTCGCGCCTGGCAAGTTCTGCCGAAACGCTTCCCGCAGTGCGGCTGCCATGCGGTTCAATCCCGCAGCGTGCTCACTCCCGGAATTGAGATCGGCCCAAGAGACGAGAAGATCGCGCAGCGCGGCAGACTCCATGCCGTGATCTTTCCCGCGTCGGCGGCGGACGAAAAGGTCAGATTTCTCCGCTACGCCATCTCTTCATCTGCCGACGGCGGACCGAAATGATCCCGCGTCAATTGGCAGGAAACGCGATCAACGTGCCGTCGAGCCCGGCGCCTATGACGACTTGACCATCCGTCGCCAGCGAACCGGCAAAGCCCGACATCTCCGCACCCGAAGGAACGGGCGCGCGATGCCGCCAGACCACCTCGCCTGTGGCTCGATCGAGCGCGACGATGCCGCCTTCGTGAGCGATCACGGTGCCGTCACGATGCTGTCCCGCCGTCGCGGCAAAGACGCGCTCCCCCGCCACGAGCGGAGTTCCCCACGTCAGGCCCCGCACGTCGGTCGCCCACTTTTGCGCGCCCGTGCGCGGCTCGAGCGCACTCACGCGCCGATAATCCGACGAACCAACATAGAGCGTGCCGCCCTCGATGTGCGGAGAGGACTCGACCCACGAAAACCAAAATGAATTTCGCCAGGCGATGCGTCCGTCGTTGAGCGACACCGCATAGAGAAGGTAGTCGCGAGCGCCGACGAACGCGAGCGAGTCACTCACCGCAGGCGTCGACACGATCGGTCCGCCCAGTTTCACGCGGAGTGTCTCGGCGCGATTGCGGCGATTGATGCCCACCAGCGAACCGTCGAACGTGCCCGCGAGCAGCGTATCGCCTTGTGACGCGAGCCCGGCGTGAATCGGCGCGCCCACAGACTTACTCCACGCAATCTGGCCCGTCCGCGCACGGACGGCGCGCACGTGCCCATCCCTGGATCCCACATACACAAGATCGCGCTCATTCCAGATCGGTGTCGCCGTGCGGTGCGTGAAGGTGGGATCGGTTGTTTTCTCCGCCGCGGAGCCGCTGCTGAGCGACACGCGCCACCGGAGTTTGCCCGTCGCGCGCTCTAGACGCACGAGGTCGTCTCGTTCGTCCACAACATAGATCGCCTCCTGCGTCGCGAGCGCGGTGCCGTAAAGCGGGGCGGTGCCCACCCAGGTCCACAGGCGTTCGCCGTCGGCGGCTCGAATCGCGTGGAAGCGGCCGTCGACGGTGCCGATATAAACCACGCCGTCGTGCACGACCGGCGAGGCCCAGGCAGCCGCTCCGAGCGCGAGTCGCCAGCGCGGCGAGGGTGCCGCCGGCAGCGCCGCGACAGGCGGTGCGTCCGGAAAAGCGGAACCGGGGCGTAACACCACCGGCAGCTCCGCGAGCGCAAAACTACCACGCAACTCCGCACCGACGAGGCGCAGCTTCAAGTTGAGCGGTGCGAGCTCGAAAGTGCCATCGCGGATCTCCGCGGGCCCGAAGTTCACGTTGTAGATGAACATGTCCGGCATCGAGAGGCTCACGAGCAATCCGCGCTCGGTGGGGATAAACGCTACGCCCAACTCCGCCGTCGCATTTGGCGCGGTGACTTCGCCCTGCCAGACGCCAATGAAATCCCCACCTTTCTCCGCCGACCTCAGCGCGGTGGCAAAACCAAGGGCCGCAACGAAGAGACACAGGCCGGGGATACAGCGTCGCATGGCAACGTTCTTCGCGAGCGCGCCACGGGTGGCAAATCCATTGATTTGAAAATCAGGCCTCGTGCGCCGGGACACCGCCCGAGGTCGCAGCCGCCACGCGACGCCGCAACTGTCCGCACGCTGCGTCGATGTCCGGCCCACGCGAACGCCGGAAATGCGCGACCACGCCCTGTTCGCGCAAGACCGCTGCGAACGCCTCGGCCGCGTCGTCGCTCGTCGGCGCGTAGGCAACGCCCCGCAGACTCAACCCCGTGAAATTATAACGCAGCAGATTCACGTGCATGCGACGCGCACGCAGCAAATCCGCGAGCGCCCGAGCCTGCTCCGGGGAATCATTCACGCCTCGGAGCAAACAATATTGAATCGTCACAGGCCGGCCCCGCCGCGCCTGGAACCGATCCGCCGCCGCGAGGATCTCCTCGATCGGAAATCGGCGCCCTGCCGGCAGAAGTTGAGCGCGGGTGGCGTCGTCGGGCGCGTGCAGCGAAACGGCGAGATGGAAATTCAAGCCCGTCGCCGTGAGCGCATCGATGCCAGACACGATGCCGACCGTGGAGACGGTGATCTGTCGCCAGCCGAGGCCGCCGAGCGCATTGTCAGCCATGCGCCGCAGCGCTTCGACGACTGCGTCGAAGTTGAGGAGCGGCTCGCCCATGCCCATGAAGACAATCGTCTGAAGTTTGCGGCCGACCCTGCGCGCTTCATTTCGCAACGCGACGAACTGCGCGAGGATTTCACCCGGAGTCAGGTTGCGCTCGAAACCAGTTTTCGTGGTCGCGCAGAAGTCGCAGCCCATCGCACACCCGACCTGTGACGAGATGCAGCCCGCAGCGCGATCGGCACGGAAATCAGGCATCAGGACCGACTCGACCGTGCGACCATCCTCGAGCCGAAGAAGGAGCTTGGTCGTGCCGTCCTCTGCGGTCTGTCGTGCGACCAGTTCGGGAGCGCGTCCGGGAAACTTCTCCCGCAAGCGCTGCGGCAGCTCGGCCGGCAGTCCGGACACGAACACCGGCCAGTCGTCGCCCCTCGCATAGAGCGCCCGGAGAATCCGCGGCGCGTGGCTGGGTTTGAAGCCATCACGCGCCAATGCGTCCGCCAGTGCGGCCGGAGCGACGTCAAGGAGCGTGGTGGTCATCCCGCATTTCCCCCGCGCACGCGGGGAAACGCAAGCGCGCCCCAACATTGTTCATGGGACTGGCACGGGAGCGCTTCGCTGGGCGCGGAGTTGCCGCCATTTCCAGAGCGGGAAACGCACCAGGCCCTGGAACAAACCGAGGGCCACGATCAAGCCCACCAGCGCATAGGCGAGGCCCTCGGCCGTCGTGGGCACCGCCGGCTTGAAGAGGTGCGCCGTTGCCCGCGCGATGTCCGTATCCATGGTGCGCAGAAAAACGAAGGGGCGGCTCCAGACCGACGCGTCCATCAACGCGGTCTGCGCCTGCGCGAGCGACTCCACGCGATCGATCGTCGCCTGGATCACCCCACCCAGGCGGGCCACGGTAATCTCGCTGCTGGCGCGCGTTTGCGCCGCGAGCTGATCGAGGGAAATGCCGGACTGCACGGCCACGTTTTCGAATTGCAGCAGTTGCCGCCGCGCCTCGTCGAGATGCCCGCCCAGACGCTGCAGATACTGCTGAAAGAATTCGGGCGCTTGCGCGAAAAACACCGCCCCGAGGACGCACACGACGCGATCAAGCAGGCGTTCACCGGACCGAAAGAGGGTCGAACCGAAGCGCATTCTTCATCCAACGTGCGGCCGCAGCGGATGGTTGCAAGCCGCTGCCGGCGCGCGCCGAAGCTCAGACATCACCGTGGCCAAACTGCGCCATCGACTCACCTGGTGGCCGAAGTTCCTCCCCGTCGAGCACCACTCCGGCCCTCTCCAAGAGTGCGCGCAAGGGCGCGACAAATCGCGTATCCATGGCCTCGAGCGTGAACTCGATCGCGGTGAACTCGCCCTCGAGAGCGTAGGCCACGGCGTCGGCGAGATCCATGACGTCCTCGTCGTCGAAATGCTCCTCGATCACGGCTTGCGAGCCGGTGAGCGCCTGGAGCGAGGCCCAGTATATCTCCTCCTCCGCATCTGCTTGGCGCAGACGCACGAGGCCGTGCAAACCGGCTGCCGCCACGCGATCGGCCAGCCGCTTGAGCGTGACGTAGGCGTATGCCGTATTGGCGAGATTCGCGTGACGATTGATGATCTGGCGGGTGGCGAGTAGTTGTGAGAGTTTCATGACGATCTTCTCCTGCTCGGTGCCCGTGCACCACGGTTAAGGTTGAGTGAGCCGAACGCTCCCCGAAGGCTCGGAGACCGAGTCAGCTGCTCGATTCCAGACGGCTGAAGCTGTGACGCTGTCCACCTATCGCACCGGCGATCCAGTCCAACAGGTGCAATCGCAATCCACTAAACGGTCTTTTCGAACCCGACTTTAGGAACCTCCGAGACGGAACCTGGACTTGCCGACACGGAAGCACGTTCCGCACCCGGCGCAAGCGCGCGAAAAAAAAGGCGCGGGAAATCTCCCGCGCCTCGTGTGGAATGCTCAGGGACGCACCCGCCTCATCGTTCGGCGGAGCGGTCGAGTCCCCGCCGTCGCAACAACGGCTCGATCGAGGGTTCGCCTCCGCGGAAGGCGCGGAAGAGCTCCATTGCATCCTCGCTGCCGCCGCGCGAAAGCAGCGTCTTGCGGAAGTGATCGCCGTTGGCCCGGGTCAATCCGCCGTGGGTCTTGAACCACTCCACGCTGTCTGCATCGAGGACCTCGGACCAAATATAGGAATAATAGCCGGCCGAGTATCCACCTGCGAAGATGTGTGAGAAATAGGCGCTGCGGTAACGCGGCGGCACCGGGGGAAAATCGACGCCTGCCTCGCGGAGCGCCTCCGCCTCGAAATCGAGCACTTCTTCGACGACCGGCACGTCGCGCGCGGCGAGTTGATGCCAGGCTTGGTCCAGCAAGGAGGCCGCGAGGTATTCCGTCGTGGCGAAACCTTGGTTGAATTTCTCTGCCGCCTGCACCTTCTGCACCAGCTCAGCGGGAATCGGCTCCCCGGTCTGATAGTGTTTCGCGTAGTTGCGCAGAACTTCTGGCCAAGTCGCCCACATCTCGTTCACCTGCGACGGATACTCCACGAAGTCGCGCGGAACCGTGGTGCCCGTGAAACGCGGATACTGCACGGCGGAGAACATGCCGTGGAGCGCGTGGCCGAACTCATGGAACAACGTGATCACCTCGTCGAAGGTGAGCAACGTGGGTTCCCCCGCCGGCGGTGGCGGCACGTTGAGATGATTAGCCACGACCGGCTTGGTCCCGAACAGACGCGATTGCGCGACGTAGGAGTTCATCCACGCGCCGCCGCGCTTCGACGGGCGTGCATACATGTCGGCGATGAAGATCGCGAGCTGCGAGCCATCAGCCTCGAACACGTCGTAAACACGCACGCTCGGCTCATAGACAGGCAGATCGTGGCGCTCCTTGAAAGTGAGACCGAAGAGTTTCTCCGCCGCGAAGAACACTCCATCGACCAGCACGCGATTGAGTTCGAAGTAGGGCTTGAGCTGCGACTCATCGAAAGAGAAGCGCGCCACGCGCACTTTCTCGGCGTAGTAGGCCCAGTCGCTGGCGGCGAGGAGCGAACCATCTTGCTCCTCGTCGAGCAGCGCCTGCATGTCAGCCGCTTCCTGCCGCGCATTCTCCACCGCGGCCGGAGCGAGCCGCGCCAACATCTCATTGACTGCGTCGGGAGTGCCGGCGGTCTGGTCTTCCATGATGTAGGCGGCGTGATTCCTGTAGCCGAGCAGCACCGCCCGTTCGGCGCGCAGCGTCGCCATGCGCACGAGGGTAGCGCGATTGTCGAACTCACCGCCACGGCTGCCCCGCTCCATCGAGGCGGCGAGCAGGCGCGCGCGCGTCTCCCGATCGGTTAGCTGCGCGAGCGGCGGCTGGCCCGTCGTATTCATCAGGCGCAGGAGGAACTTGCCCTCGTGCCCCGCCTCCTTGGCGGCGGTGGCTGCCGATGCGATGGCCGCGTCGCTGAGGCCGGCAAGTTGTTCCTTGGTGTCGACAAGCAAGGCCGATGCGTTGGTTTCCTTCAGCAGGTTCTGCGAAAACGTCGTCTGCAAGGACGCGAGCTCCGCGTTGATCGCCTTCAACTGCGTCTTCTGCTCCGCGCCGAGATTGGCGCCAGCGCGAACAAAGTCGCGGTAGTAGCGCCACAAGAGGCGCTGCGATTCCGCATCGAGCCCGAGAGTCTCGCGCTTTTCGTAAAGCGCTCGCACCCGCGCGAACAATGCGTCGTTCAGGAACACCTCATCCTTCTGGGCGGCGAGTTTCGGCGCCATGCTCTTCTCGACCGCCTGCATCGCCGGAGTCGTCACGGTGCCGTTGAGATTGGAAAACGTGCGACTCACCCGCTCGAGCAGACCTCCAGCCCGCTCGAGCGCGACGATGGTATTCTCAAAAGTGGGAGCCTCGGTCTGCGTGGCGATGCGACGCACTTCCTCGAGCAATTCTGCGATCCCCTGATCATAGGCCGGAGCGAAATGCTCCTCCTTGATGAGATCGAAGTGGGGATATCCCAGCGGAAGCGTGCTTTCCCTCAGCAGCGGATTCTCGCCCCCGCCGGCGGCACTGGCCGCCATCCATGCCGCGGGAGCAAGGAACAGGGCAAACTGAGCAACGGAACGACGGAGTCGCGGAACGAGGGATGATGCCATGCCCCCAGACTGGTGGTCCCCACCGAGCGCGCAAGCCGCGCCGTCGGCTCAGGTGAGCGCTGACTCCACCGGGAACAACGTGCTCATCACCCGACGCAGATCGGAAGGGAACACCGGCTTATAGATGATCTGGTCCACGCGCAGATTGCGGTAAGCTTCACCCACGATCGGATTCAACTCCGAGCAGAACACCAGGATCTTCCCCGCAAACACGGTCTCGCGCACGCGCGCCACGAGCTGCACGCCATTCATGCGCGGCATGTGGTGATCGGTGATGAGCAGGTCGAAGGCACCGGGCGCGGCGGTGAGGCGTTCGAGGGCTTGAAAACCATCCTCCACGCACTCGATCTGATGCCCGTCGCGCGAGAGAGAGATTCGCGCCACGTCGCGCAACTCACGCACGTCGTCCGCATAGAGGATGCGGAGCGCGCGGCGCGGCGTCGATAGGGTGGTGACCGGGATCGAGGACATGAGATGTGTGAGCCTGACTGTGCATGTTCTGCGCCGGAGCGCACGCCTGCGTGTGCGAAAAACTTGCGAAAAAGTGGAGTAAATCCCGGTGCTGTATCAGCTATTCCCCTACACCTGCGACCGGGTAAAAAAGGAGTAAGGAATTTCAATCTACCCCGCAGACCCTTGGCGTAATCGCGCTTACGAAACGGGCAGGCAACCGAGCCCGAACCCGCTCGAGACTCAGGGCGACTAAGTGGGTGATCCTATGAAAAACCTCCTCAAACAATTCCCTGTCCTCGCGCTCCTCGGCGCGCTGACACTTTCGCTTCTCGCCGCCTGTGCGGGCGGTCCCAACCGTCAAAGCACCGGCGAATACGTGGACGACGCCGCGATCACCGCGAAGGTGAAAACCGAGCTCGTTCGCGACGACGTGGTGAAAGCCCGCGAAGTGAATGTCGAAACGTTCAAGGGCGTCGTGCAGCTCAGTGGCTTTGTTGACACCGAGGAACAACGCACCCGTGCGGCTCAAATCGCGGCCGGCGTGAACGGTGTCAGCGAGGTGAAAAACAACATCACCCTCAAGTAACGCCGCCCCGCGGCACATTTCCCAGCGCGACCGCAATTGCGCGGTCGCGCTTTTTTTAGCCTGTCACCAGCGGCAGATCTCCCGCGGTGAGCGGCCGGCCGAGATGACGCGTGAGATTGGCCAGCAGCACGAGCAGCACTTCCGCAGTGGTGAAGGTGTCTCCCGGCGCGGTGTGGCGTTCGAGCGCTGCGATCTCACAGTGCGTGCACACCTCATCCAGCGACGGAGCCCGTTGGCCCGGGTAGCCGGTCTTGCGGAAGGCCTCCAGCGCGTGCATCGCGAGCTGGGCTGTATCCAGCGTAGCATTACGCAGCCGAATCCGGAAATGCCGGTGGAGCGCCGTGTTGATCATCGCGACGTCGAACCCCAGGTGGTGACCGACCAGCACCGTCCCCGCCGCCAGCGGCAGCAACTCCGCCAGCACCGCTTCCTCCGGCTCCCCGGTGGCGGTTTCGGCGGGAAGGATGCCATGCACGCGCACGGCGTCGGTCAGCGATGCCTGCCGTTGGTAGACGAGCCAGGAGCGCAGTTCCGAGAGCTGCATCGTGCCGCTTCGCACCGGAATCGCCGCCAGCGAGAGGATGCGGTCTTTGACGGGATCGAAGCCGCTCGTCTCCGCATCGAGCACGAGGAAACGTAGTTCGTCGACCGGCGTCTTGCGGGGCACCCGCGGATCGGTGCCGGCACGGTAAGCCTCGGCCACGGGCGCGAGGGGAGCGCGGCGAAACCAGGGGATTTTCATGAGGCGCGAATCATCAGCTCGAACTCGCGGCGCACGGCGTCCTGCACCATGCGCACCACATCGAAGATGCTCGAGAGCTGCGCCCGCTCCAGCTTGGTGAGCTGGGCAGAGTTGATGAACCGACCGGAATCACCCCGCTGCAGCCCGTTGAGGGTGCGGAGCCGCAAGAGGAAGT
>JAEYQF010000245.1 GCA_023410155.1 Verrucomicrobiota bacterium
CCCCGGGGTTTATTACTCCATCTCACTATGTGCCCGCCGTGGCGGCCGCAGCCGCCACCGCCGCACCGGCGGGCGGGGCGCCGGCTCAAGCGGCGGATCCGTTTCGTCTGAACATCGGGCTCGAAGGCAAGGGCAATGGTCAGGTCAGCGTGGCCGTGCAGATCGTGCTGATCATGACGCTGCTCTCGGTGGCGCCCTCCATCGTGCTGCTGATGACCTCGTTCACGCGCATCGTGATCGTCCTCGGATTCGTGCGCACGGCGCTCGGCACGCCCAGCGCGCCCTCGAATCAAATCGTCGTGGGACTCTCCCTTTTCCTGACTTTCTTCCTGATGGGCCCGGTCTTCGACCGCGTGCACAAGGAAGCGATCACCCCGTATCTCGACCAGCAGATCACCACGGCGGAGGCGATGGAACGCGCTTCGCAGCCGTTGAAGGATTTCATGCTGAAGCAGACCCGCACGCGTGACCTCGAATATTTCCTCGAGCTCGGCGGCTACGGACCGACGGCGGTGCGTGATCTGCCGATGCGCGTCGTCATCCCGGCGTTTGTCGTGAGCGAGCTGCAGACCGCTTTCCAGATGGGCTTCCTGCTGTTCCTGCCGTTTCTCGTCATCGACTTCCTCGTGTCGTCGGTGCTGATGGCGCTCGGCATGATGATGATGCCGCCCGTGACGGTGGCGCTCCCGCTCAAGCTTCTCCTGTTCGTGCTCGTGGACGGCTGGCACCTGGTCGTGCAGTCCGTCGTGCGAAGTTTCGCCTGACGCACGCTCACGACCACCCGCGTTTTCGCATGAATCCCGAACTGGCGATCGACCTCTTCAAATCGACGGTGATGTTTGCGCTCTACGTCGTCGCACCGTTTCTCGGCACGATGCTCGTGGTGGGCCTCATCGCGAGCTTGATGCAATCGGTCACGAGTCTGCAGGAGCAGACGCTGACGTTTATCCCCAAACTGGTGGCGATGGCGACGCTGTTGATCGTGCTGACACCCTGGCTGCTGCGCACGTTGACCGAGTTTACCGTTTCGAGTCTCTCGCGCCTCGGCACCATGGGGCCGTGAGCGGGGAGCTTGCGCTCGCGGGAGATCGACGCCGATGACCACCGGCCTGCTCGTCACCTGGATGATGGTGTTCCTGCGCACGCTGGGCATCCTCCTGCAACTCCCGGTGCTGACCAACCGGCCGATCCCGGTGACCGTTCGCCTCGGGATCTGTCTCTGTGTGGCAACGCTGCTGGCGGCGACATTGCCCGAAGCTCCGATCCCGGCGACCCTCGGCCAGCTGGTCGGCACGGCGGCGACGGAACTGATTCTGGGACTGGCGATGGGGTTCGTGGGCAGGATGTGTTTTGCCGCGGTGGAGATGGCCGGTCGTGTCATCGCGACGGAGATCGGTGTGTCGGCTACGCCCGGTTTGGGCGCGCCCGAGCCCTCGCAGGAACCCATCGCGGCGATGCTGATGACGTTCGCGATCGTGCTGTTTTTCATGTTCGGCGGACACCTGATGATGATCAGCGCGCTCGCGCGCAGCTTTGCCTGGGCGCCGGCAGGGGCGCCGGCCTTCGTCGGCGATGCGGGCGACACGATCATCCGCGCCTCGAGCGAAGTGATCGAACTCGGCGTGCGCATGGCCGCCCCGTTTATCGCGATGAACTTTCTCGTGACGCTGACCTTCTCGATCCTCGGCCGGGTGGTGCCGAAGATGAACGTGTTTTTGGTGAGCTTCTCGGTGCGTGTCATCGCGGGCTTCACGCTGCTCGCGTCGGCCGGCGCGTTGCTGGCGCGGTATCTTTACACGGAGTTCGGCGAGGTGCCGCTGCGGATGCTCGAACTCACGAGCCGCTGAAACAGGGCGGGATGGGGCTGGAGACGGCTCGAATTGGGGCGCCACTCGGTCCGGTTCAAGTCACGGGTCGGGACGGAGCGAAATCGGGGTCGGCGGAGGCAAATTTTGCCGCGCGGTTTCTCGAGTTTTCGGATAGAGCGTTAAACTCGTGTAAGGGCTGAAAGAATGTGGTGTAAACGGCGGGGAAGAAACGAGTTAAAATGATGAGCGAAGCGTTGGCATCGGCGTTGCTAAAGTCAGGCGCGCGCCCATGGCCGATACCGACCAAGATCAAAAAACAGAGAAGCCGACCGAGAAACGGTTGTCCGATGCGATGGATCGCGGCCAGTTCGCGAAGTCGCCGGAGATGCAGGTGCTGTTCATGTTGGCGGCGGTGTTGGGCGGACTGGGTTTCACGGCGAGCACGGCGTCGCGGGAAGTGGCGGAGTTCGCGGTGGGAGTTTTCTCGCGGTTCGGAGAGACGCGGGTCGATCGCGACACGGTGGTGGTGCAACTCGCAGATGTGCTCCTTACGGCGCTGCGGGCCGGGGCGCCGATCCTGGTCGGCTGCATCGGCGCGGCGCTGCTCGCGGGCAGCGTCCAGAGCGGTTTCCATCTCTCGCCAGACGCGGTGGGATTCAAACTCGAGAACCTCAACATCGCGAAGGGCTTCGGCCGGATCTTCAACAAGAGCGTGCTGGTGCGGGCGGGCATCGATTTGCTGAAACTCGTCGCGATCGGTGGCACCCTTTATCTCGGCGCGCGCGGGTTGATGCTCGATCCGTTGTTCAGCGCGCCCGTCGAGGCGGCGTATCTCGGCCAGTTTCTCAATCAAGCGACGGTCATCTTCCTCTCCCGCATCATCCTCGCCCTCGGCGTCGTGACGGCGATCAGCTACAGCTACGAGAAATACAAGACGGGTCGTCAGATGATGATGACCAAGGAGGAAGTGAAGGAGGAGCGGAAGAACGCCGAGGGTAACATGCAGGCGAAGGCCGCGATGCGCCGCATGGCACGTCGTTTCGTGCAGAAGCAGATGCTCAAGGCGGTCGCCACCGCCGATGTCGTGGTGACCAACCCCACGCACTTCGCGGTCGCGCTGAAATACGAGCGCGGCAAGGACCAGGCGCCGGTCGTGCTCGCCAAAGGCGAGAACCGTTTCGCGCAGCGCATCAAGGCGCTCGCCGCCGAAAACGGCGTGCCGATGGTCGAGAACAAGCCGGTCGCGCGGCTGCTCTTCGCGCTCGGTGAAGTGGGGCAGGCGATCCCGCCCGAGCTTTACCAGGCGGTCGCGGGCATCCTCGCGGTCGTGTATCGGACGCACCGCTACTACTTCCACCGCCTGAAGGCGCGACGCCTCGAGTTGATGGCCTGATCCGATGAGCGCCGCCCCCACCACCTCTTCGGCTTCCTACAACGCGCTGATGAAGCGCGCCGACCTCGTTTTCACGGGCGGCCTGTTCATCACGGTCCTCCTGCTGATCCTGCCGATCCCGGCGTTTCTGCTGGATACGTTTCTCGCGCTGAACATCGGGCTCTCGCTGCTGGTGCTGCTGGCGATCATTTACATCAAGGATCCGCCGGAGTTCTCCAGTTTCCCCACGCTGCTCCTGGCTCTCACGCTCTTCCGGCTCGCGCTCAACATCAGCTCGACGCGCCAGATTCTGGTGCACGGTTACGCGGGCGAGATCATCGACTCGTTCGGCAATTTCGTCATCCAGGGCAACTACATCGTCGGCGCGGTCGTCTTCCTGATCCTGGTCATCATCAACTTCGTTGTTATCACGAAGGGTGCCGGCCGTATCGCCGAGGTGAGTGCACGCTTCACGCTGGATGCGCTCCCCGGCAAGCAAATGGCGATCGATGCCGAGTTGAACGCCGGCATCATCGACGAAGTCCAAGCCACGGCGCGGCGCTTGAAGGTGCAAAAGGAGGCCGACTTCTACGGCGCGATGGACGGCGCCTCGAAGTTCGTGCGTGGCGATGCGATCGCCGGCATCATCATCACGCTCGTCAACGTGATCGGCGGATTTGCGATCGGCGTCCTCCAGATGGGACTCTCGCTCGGCGAGTCGCTGAGCAAGTTCACGCTCCTCTCGATCGGTGACGGCCTAGTCTCCCAGATCCCGGCGCTGATCCTTTCAGTGGGTGCCGGTTTGCTCGTCACGCGTGCCTCGGAGAACAGCAACATGGGCACGCAGCTCGCCGGTCAGCTCTTCCGCTACCCGCGCGCGATGAAGATCGCCGCCGGCATGCTCGCGGTGTTCGGACTGCTGCCGGGCATGCCGATCATCCCGTTCTTCACGCTCGCCGGCATCGCGGCTTTTCTCGGCAAGATCCTCAAGGAACAAGAGGACCTCGCGGCTGTGGCCGAGGCCGCCTCGTCCAAGTCCAGCGCACCCAAGCCGGGCGCCAAACCCGGCGCCGAAGGTGCTCCCGCCCCGGCCAGCGGTTCGCCGGGCGGTCCCTCCGAAGATGTCCGCAAGCTTATCGAGACGGACGTGTTTGCGATCGAGATCGGCTACGGATTGCTCCCGCTCGCCAACGCCAAGTCCGGCGGAGACCTGCTCGCCCGCGTGACCGGCGTGCGCAAGACCCTCGCACGCGAGAAAGGCATCGTCGTCCCGCCCGTCTCCGTCCGCGACAATCTCGAGCTTGAGGCCAACGACTACCGCTTCCTCCTCCGCGGAAAACCAATCGCCCGCGGTCAGCTCCACCCGGGGCGCTCGCTCGCGATGAACGTCTCTGCCAGCAAGGTCCGTCTGCGCGGCGTGCCCACCCGCGAGCCCGTCTTCAATCTCGAGGCGACGTGGATCGACGAGGCGGAAAAGAAGACCGCCGAGCTCAACGGCTACACCGTCGTCGACCCGGCCTCCGTGCTCATCACGCATCTTTCGGAAACGCTGAAGGCCCACGCGCACCATCTCATCGGCCGCCAGGAGGTCCAGTCACTGATCGATCACGTGAAGGCTTCGCAGCCGGCGCTGATCGCCGAACTGATCCCCGATCTGGTCAACCTCGGCATCATCCAACGCGTGCTGCAGAACCTGCTGCGCGAAGGCATCGCGATCACAAATCTCCCACTCATCCTGGAGGGCATCGCGGACTTTGCCTCGCTGTCCAAGAATCCCGATGACCTGAGCGAACTCGTCCGTCGTCGGCTGGGCTTGTATTTTGTTCCTGAATACGAGGTTCGCCCCGGGGTCGTGCGTGCGGTCACCCTCGACCCGCGCCTCGAGCAGTGGCTCACCGGCAAGGTGCAGCGCTCCGCGACTGACGTCGGCCTCGCGCTCGATCCCTCAACCACCCGGCATCTGCTCGAGGAGATCAATCGTCGCACCGGCGAACTTTCCGCTCAGGGCCAGCCCGCGCTGTTAGTCGTCTCCACCGAGATCCGCCTCGCGCTCAAGCGCTTCTTCGAGTCGTCCTTCCCCCGCGTGGTGGTCCTGTCGTTCCAGGAGCTCCCGGCCTCCACGGAAATCGAAAACGCCGGCATCGTCACCGCCCCGCCGCAGCTCGCGCGCGCTGAAGCGCCGCTGAAGGCCGCCGCCTGATCTCATGTCCGCCCTCCCGACCACGCCGGCTCCCGGCACCTGTTACAAGTTCACGGTCGATTCCGCCGACCAGGCCGTCGCGCTCATCCGTGAGCGGCTCGGACCCTCCGCGCGTGTCCTCTCCGTGCGCTCCGTCGAACAGAAGGGTTGGAAGAAACTTCTTCGCGGATCGAAGCTCGAGGTGATCGCGCAAATCGACGCGCCTGCCGCGCCGGTTTCGGCTCCCACCGTTGCGGTCCCGCCGACGACGCCCGCCGAGTCGACGCTGGCGGAAACGTCCAGCGAACCGGCGCTGCCATCTTTCGCTGAAGAACCCGCGCGCGCTCGCGTGCACGCGCCGACCGCCAGCCTCGGTCTCACCGACTTGCTGCGCCGCTCGGGGCTGACCGAGACTGCGCTCAACCGCCTCCAGGCCAATCAGGGCTGGCGCGAAGTTTCGCGCCTGCCGTTGCACCGCGCGCTGGTCGAAACCTCGCGCCTGTTGCGCGAGCAAGCCGAGACGCGTGCCACGCGGGCGCCGCTCTCCCGCGCCGCTTTTCTCGGCGCGCCGGGGGTGGGGCGCACGACTGCTCTCTGCAAGTGGCTCGCGGTGGAAGTTTTTCGCCGTGCCCGCATGGGCCACGTGGTGACGGTTGAGTTCGACCGGCCCAACGCTCCGGGGCCGCTCCCGGTTTTCGCCGAAGCACTCGGCGTGCCGCTCGCTCATTTTCCCTGTGAGACGCACGCCGCGATGCCCGGCGGTTTCGTCTATTTCGATCTCCCCGCGCTGTCACCGCGCCGCCCGGCCGACAACGCCGCGCTCGCCGCCTGGCTCGATCGCGAGCAGATCACCGAGCGCGTGCTCGTGCTCAATGCCGCTTACGATCGCGCGTCGCTGCGCGATGCCTATGCCGCGGGCCGCGATGTCGGCGCGACGCACCTCGTTTTCACGCACCTCGATGAGGTTCCCCAGTGGGGCAAGCTCTGGGACTACCTCTTCGACGAAACTCTCGAGCCGCTCTTCCTCGCGACGGGACCGTCGCTCACGGGCGATTGCGAGGACGATGTCTCCGGCGCGCTCGTGCGGCGCACGCTGCCGGAGAGCGAAACCTGAACTCCACTTCTGCCCTCATGAAATTTGTCTTCCTCGCCGGTGGCGCCTTCGGATTCGCCCTCGCCAGTCTCACGGGCTGGCTGAGCGATCATTCTGCGCGCCGCATTTTTCTTGATGGCGCGGTCGGCTGCCTGACCGGCGCGCTGCTCTTCCGCTGGTTCTGGACGCAACTCGTCCGGGGCATTCGCGAAACCATCCTGGCCCGCCACGCCGCGGCCGCCGCCAAGCAAAAGTAATCACCCAACCTTCTTCATCCCGTCATGAACACCACACCCCCAGCCAACGCATCCGTAGGCACGGAAGCCGCACCGGTCACCGTTTGGCGTGCCTATCAAGGTGTCTCGCCGAGCGCCAGCGCCGTCGATGAGAAGGACCTGATCGAGCGGCACCTCTATCTCGTCCGCAACGTCGTCGATCGCATCAAGCTCAACCTGCCCACGCACATCGACGCCGACGATCTCTACAGTGTGGGTGTCACCGGCCTTATCGCCGCAGTGCGTAAGTTTGATCCCGAGCAGGGCTGCACGTTCGCGAGCTATGCCGCCATGCGCATCCGCGGTTCGATCCTTGATGAGCTCCGCCGGATGGACTGGTGCCCGCGTCGCGCCCGCGCCCGCTCCCACAAGCTCAAGGAGACGATCAACGAGGTGGAGCAAAAGCTCGGCCGCGCCGCGACCGACGAGGAAATCTGCAACGCCCTGGGCCTCTCCCAAAAGGACTACACGAAGTGGGTCGAGGATGCCCGCCCCGTCACCTTCCTCGCGATCGATCATCGCAACGAAAACGAGGACGGCGAGGGTGCCTCCCTCCACGAACTCCTGGCGGACGAGACCGACGTCACCGGCCGCGACAACCTTGAAAAGCGCGAGCTGCAGGACCTTCTCGCTCAACGAATGGCGGAACTGCCCGATATACCGACGAAGATCCTCGCCATGTATTATTTTGAAAACATGCGTCTGGCCGAAATCGCCGCCGTCTTCGGCCTGACGGAATCCCGTATTTGTCAGATCCATGCACAGACCATCCTCGGTCTGCGCGGCTACTTGCAGCGGGTGCGCAATCGCTGAGCACGCGCCACAGCACGGACGCTACGCATGCTCATCATCATCGGAGGTTTCATTGTTTTCGCGTCGACGCTGGGCGGCTTCATGCTCGCGGGCGGTTCGCCGCTGGTTCTGCTGCACGTCTCCGAGTTCGTGGTGATCGGCGGCGTCGCGCTGGGCGTGCTCATCATCGCCAGTCCGAGCCACATCCTCACCGAGATCGTTCACAAGGTTAAGGGCTGCATCAGCGGCAAGACGACCGGCAAGGCGGAGTTCTTCGAACTGCTCAAACTCCTCTACGAGATTTTCATGGTCGGCCGGCGCAACGGCCTGATCGCCCTCGAGGAACACGTCATGGATCCGCAGAAGAGCGCGATCTTCCAGCGCTATCCCTCGGTTCTCAATCACCACGAGCGACTCGAATTTCTCGTCAACGGCCTCAAGCCCGTCATCGACGGCAAGATCAAACCCGACCAGCTCGAGGAGCTGATGAACGCCGAGATCGAGGCCAAGTCCGACGAATGGGATCACCCCGTGCATCTGCTGCAGCTGGTCGGCGACTCGCTCCCCGGCATCGGCATCGTCGCGGCGGTGCTCGGCATCATCAACACGATGGCCGCGATCTCTGAGGGGCCCGAAAAGGTCGGCGAAAAAGTCGCCGCCGCACTCACCGGCACGCTGCTCGGCATCTGGGGCGCCTACGGGTTCATCAACCCGATGGCCAACCGCATCAAATTCAACAACGCCTCTGACCTGCTCTGCCTGCGCTGCATCATGCAGGCCGTGGCTGGATTCGCCAAGGGCCTCGCCCCGCTCACCGCCGTCGAGATCGCGCGCCGCTCGCTCGACAGCTCCGTTCAACCCGGCTCCGCCGAACTCGAAGCCGCGCTCAAAGCGCTGCCGTCGAAGTGATGAAGGCGAGAGTCCAGAGCTCAGAGCTCAGAGCCGAGCGCGCCATCCTCGCGCTCGGGTTTCCTGCTCTAGCCTCTCAGCTCTCCGCTCTCAGCTGATTCAACCATGGCCAAGAAAGGTGGAGGACATCACGGCGGCGCATGGAAAGTCGCTTACGCGGATTTCGTCACCGCGATGATGGCGCTGTTCATGGTGCTGTGGATCTCCGCGCAGGATCAGAAAATCCTCATCGCCACCTCGCAGTATTTCCAAAATCCCTTCCGCTCGCCCATGGACGCTACGTCGGGCGTCATGCCGTTCAACAGCAAGAGCAGCAACACCAGCGGCGAAGGGCAGGGCGAGGCCCAGCAGGACCGAAACAAGCAGATCGAGATGACATTCCTCAACTCGGTCGCCGCCGATTTTTACCGCCTGCTCCACCTCGAGGAGAACTTCGCCGAAAAGGCCATCGATATTCAGGTCACCAGCGACGGCCTGCGCGTCACGCTCTTCGACCGTGCGACCCAGCCGCTCTTCGTCGGCGACACCGCCGAGTTCACCGAATGGGGGAAATTCGTGATGCAGAATCTCTCCTGGACCATCGACCGGCATAAATTCCGGGTGACGATCGACGGACACACCCGATCCAATCTCCACCTGGAGGACCGTGAGAACTATTCCGGCTGGGAACTCTCCTCCGACCGCGCCAACGCCGCTCGCCGAAGCCTCGTGCACTACGCGGTCACGCCCGGTCTGATCGAGCGCGTGACCGGATACGCCGACACCGTCCCGCTCCCCAACGAGAAACCCGACGCCGAGTCCAACCAACGCATCACGCTCAGCCTCGCGCTGAGCAAACGTGAGCGCGACAGCCACAAACTCTCCATCGAAGAAGCGGCCCGTGCCGCTCAACCCAAGTTGCCCGGCGTATGAAATCGTTTCTCCAAGGGAAGAAAACTCTCAGCGTGCCGCCGCTGCGCCCCGTCGTCGGCGCCGTCCCCACCGCGGTGACACAAAAAGCGGCGACTGCTCCACACGCCCACGGACCCAAGGCCGCCGGTTCTTCGCCCACCGTCGAAGTAGTGAAAGAAGGCGATAAGATCGTGCGCCTGGTCGTCGTGTGCACCTGCGGCGAACGCGTCGAGATCGAGTGCCTCTATCCGACCGGCCGCTGATCTGACCCGGGCCGCACTCTGGCGCGACTCGATCCGCACCGTGGCGCGACTCGGGTCGAACTCGGTCGCGACCCAGTCCGCACCGCGTCGCGAGTCGGTCCGCATCGAGTCCCGACTCGAACCGCGCCGTGGCATGACTCGCACAGGATGTTGGTGCGACTCTGCTTCGTTTCTTCTCCGGCCGAGTTGAACACGAGGAAGCGGAGAGAACGGACGGCTACAGATGAGAGGGCTCTCTGTTTCTCCCGGTCGATTCAGCCTCTCGTTCGGCCCTTCACCCCGTTTTTACCGGAAAATCCTGCCGTGAACTCGACGGGAAGATTTTGCCGAGGATTTCCCAACATACGATGGGGACGCGAGTTATGGCTTTGGCATCGGCTTTGCTGAGTGGCAGCCGCCATGAACGTAGGTATGTATCAAAGTGCAGCGTCCATCTCCGCGTTGGAGAAGTGGCAGGACCTCGTTGCCCAGAACATCACCTCGAACGATCAGGCCGCCTACAAGAAGAAGACGGTGAGTTTCTCGACCGAGATGGCGGGCGAGTTGCAGGGCGATGCGCGCCATGCGGTGGGCCGCGGCAATGGCGTGCCGATGCTTTTCCCGAAGATCAACACGGGCATCAGCTTCAACTACGGCGAGAGCCAGCGCACGCGCGGTGAGCTCGACGTGGCCATCCAGGGCGAGGGCTTTTTCGAAATCCAGAACGAAGACGGCTCCAAGATCTACACGCGCAACGGCCAGTTCCGCATGCGCACGGACCGGACACTCGTCACCGGCAGCGGCCAGGAGGTCATGAGCGCGGCGGGTTCGCCGATCACGTTTTTGCCCAATGGCGGCCCGATCGTCATCAACGACAACGGCACGGTGGTGCAGGGCACCACGGCGATCGGTCGCCTGGCTGTCGTCCAGTTTCCCGACAACAGCCGGCTGATCTCCGCGGGCAACGGCTACTTCCTGCCGCCCGACGGCGTGCGCCCGGAGGAAGTGGAGCGGCCCGAGCTGCTGCAGGGCTATGTCGAAGGCAGCAACACCTCCTCGCTGCGCGAGATGGTGGACCTCGTGCTGATCTCCCGCGCCTACGAAGCGAACCAGAAAATGATCACCACGATCGACGAGCAGATGGGCAAGGCCCTCGACGCTCTCGGTTGATCGCGCGCGCCATGAATTCCCCAGACAGACAACCGCAATCACGACTGCATGGCCGAGCCCGTCATGGGGGCGGGCCGGCCCCTCTTTCCAATCTAGAGCTGAGAGCTCAGAGCCCAGAGCTCGGGCGGATCGGCTCTCCGCTCTTCACTCTTAGCTCTCAGCTCCTCCTGCCATGAACCTCTCCCTCTACTCCGCGGCCACGGGCATGGAGGCCCAACAGATCAACCTCAACACGATCGCGAACAACATCGCGAACGAGAACACGCCGGGCTTCAAGCGCAGCAAGATCGAGTTCCAGGATCTTCTCTATCAGAAGCCCGCACGCGCGGCCGGCACCGATTCGGGTGGCGGCAACATCGTCCCGTCCGGTGCCGAAGTCGGCAACGGCACCCGCGTCGCCTCCACCGCGAAGGTCTTCACGCAAGGCCAGCTCACCAACACCGGCGAGAAGCTCGACCTCGCGATTCAGGGCGACGGTTTCTTCGAGATCCAGCGCCCCGACGGCACGCTCGCCTACACGCGCGACGGCTCGTTCAAACTCAATGCGCAGGGCCAGGTCGTCACGATCGATGGCATGCCGGTGTTGAGTGGTTTCCAAAACATCCCCGCCGGCGCCGAGGTCACCGTCGCCGAAAACGGCCAGGTCACGATCCAGACCGCAAACGGCACCACAACTTTCCGTCTCAACCTCACGCGCTTCGCCAATCCGACCGGCCTGCGCAGCCTCGGCGGCAATCTCTACGAAGAAACCGCGGCGAGCGGCACGCCCGAGATCGGTCAACCCGGCGAGCAATCCTACGGCTCGATCATGCAGGGCTACATTGAAGGCTCCAATGTGAACATCGTCGAGGAGATGGTCGCGCTGATCATCGCGCAGCGCGCCTACGAGATTAATTCCAAGTCCATCCAGACCTCCGACGAGATGCTCCAAAACGTGGCGCAGATGAAACGCTGACCATGAAACTCTCCCGCTTCCTTACTTCGCTTTTGCTCTGCCTCGCGTGCCTCGGCACTGCGGCCGCAGAAGTCGCCCCAACTCCGCTCACGCGCGATCGCTTCATCAGCGAGCTCGCCCGCCAGCTCGTCACGCACTTCAACCTCGAGGGCGATCTGCAGCTCGAGTTGCTCCGCCCGTGGTCTCCGCCCGCGCAGGTCGCCAGCGCCTGGGACATCGAGATCGCCGAGTATCCCGTGCTGCCTTCTGCTTCGATGCTCGTCCGCTGCCGCATCCTCGGCGATGCCGCGCTGCTCGCTGACTCGACCATCGTGCTCCGCGCCAATCTCTGGCGTGATGCGTGGGTGGCTCGTCAGCCGCTCGCGATCGGCAGCACGTTCGATCCCGCGGTGCTCGATGTGCGCCGCGTTGATGTTTTCCGCGACCGCGATGCCCTCCCGGCCTCCGTCGGCGATCGCAACTACATCGTCGCGCGTTCGGTCAACACCGCGCGCCTGCTGACCTGGCACGACATCGCGCGCCGTCCCCTCGTAAAGAAGGGCAGCCTGGTCGAAGTCTCCGCGGCCGATGGTCTGCTCACCATCACGATGAAAGCCGTCGCGATGGAAAACGGCGGTCCCGGCGACACGGTCACGGTGCGCAATCCGGAATCGCGCAAGGATTTCGCCGCCATGGTCGTCGACGAAAACCGCGTGCAGGTCCGCTTCTGATCCCATGCGCTCGGTCCTCTTCTTCTTCCTGACTGCCGGAGTCGCGTGCGCGGGATCGCTGTGGCCCACCAATGGAGTGGGTGAGCGCTCGATGGTCGCCGACAAGAAGGCTGCTTACTCCGGCGACATCCTCACGATTGTCGTGAGCGAGGCCGTCGCCGCCAGCAACAGCCAGAGCAAGAAATCCTCGCGGGAATCCTCCGTTTCCGACGCCGTCTCCAGTTTCCTCTATCCGCAAACGGGCCTGCACAAGGGTGCGCTGCCAAGAATCGGCATGTCATCGGCCGCGAGCAACTCGGGTGGCGGTGATGTGAGCAACAACCAGAGTCTCGTGTCCCGCGCCGCGGTCCTCATCACCGACGTCCTGCCCAACGGCAACCTGGTGATCGAAGGCGTCCGGGTGGTCACGTTCTCCGGCGAAACTCAATACGTGGTGCTGCACGGCCTCGTGCGCCCGTCCGACATCACGCCGGATAACACGATCCTTTCCTCGAACATCGCCGACGCGCGCGTCGAGTTCTACAGCGAAGGCCAGCTCACCGATGCGCAGAAGCGCGGCTGGCTCTCGAAGCTCTACGAGAAGCTGCGGCCGTTCTGAGTGCGGATTTCGAACTGCGGATTGCGGATAAACATGACGACTCTTCACAGCTCTCTCGTGCGACACGGCGCCGGTTTCAAAACCTCCGCACCTCGCACTCTGCGTTCCGCAATGGGCGCGATCGGCTGCGTTCTCCTCGCCATGGCCGGGATCGCTTCGGCTCACGCCTCGCGGGTGAAGGATCTCACCCTGGTCGAAGGTGGTCGCGAGAATCAGCTCGTCGGCTACGGCATCGTCGTCGGTCTCGCCGGTGATGGTGACAGCAACGCCGCGACCACGCTGCGCAGCGTTTCCAACATCCTTCAGCGCTACGGTCTCTCGGTGAATTCCACCGATGTGAAGGCGAAGAATGCCGCGGCGGTCATGATCACGGCCGATATCAGCGCCTTCCTCAAGCCGGGTGCGCGCATCGATGTGAATGTCGCCTCCATGGGCGACGCCAAGTCTCTCCAAGGCGGCGTGCTCCTCCAGACTCCGCTGCTCGGTGCCGACGGTCGCGTGTATGCGGTCGCGCAAGGTCCGGTCGCCATCGGCGGCTTCCTCGGCGGGGGCGGCGGGGCCGGCGGCGC
>JAEYQF010000377.1 GCA_023410155.1 Verrucomicrobiota bacterium
GATGTAAGGCGTGCGGCAGGTGACATCCTTCACGTAGTCGCTGCCGGCGATATCCTCCCACTCGCGCGCGCGACGGACCGCTTCCTCATCGCTCAGCTCGAGCGTGCTGAGGCAGCACTTCATCGCGCCATCGACGCGCAACTTCTTCGTCAGCGCCCGCGTATCCACCTCGCTGATCCCCGGGATGCCATGCTTGCGCAGGTAGTCGTCGAGCGAGAGTTGCGCGCGCCAGTTGGAGACCACGGGGGAGAGCTCGCGTACGACAAATCCGGAGACCTTCGGCGCGGTGGCCTCGGTGTCCTCGTCGTTCACGCCGTAGTTGCCGATTTGCACGGCCGTCATGGTGACGATTTGGCCGAAGTACGAGGGGTCCGTCAGGATCTCCTGGTAGCCCGTCATCGAGGTGTTGAACACACACTCGCCCGCCACCGTGGCGTCCGCGCCGAAAGCGAGACCGCGGAAAACGGAACCATCTTCGAGAGCCAGAACGGCGGGTTTGTGGGCACGCATTTCGACTAATCGACAGCCGCGCGTGCCGGCTCGCAAGGGGAAATTGGACCGTGAGTGCACGTGTTGATCGAAGTCCGTGACGCGCCGTCCAACTTGAGCCGCCATTTGACAGAGAGGGGTGTCGTCTTAGCTCTCTATCCATCTACATGAGCGACCAAGAAGACCGAACCGCCTGGTTCGAGGGGCAAGGACTCTGGCAGCATGTGCCGTCCGAGCAGTGGAAGGATTGGACGTGGCAGCTGAAGCACCGGATCACCACGCTCGAACAGATCGAGGCCTTGATGACGCTGACGCCGGAAGAACGGCGCGGCATCGCCTACGCGGGCAAGAAGCTGGCGTTGGCTATCACGCCGTACTTTTTCAACCTGATCGACCACGCGAACCCGAACTGCCCGATCCGCAAACAGGTGATCCCGCGAGAAGGGGAGATGTACGTGGCAGCGGAGGAGCAGCTGGACTCCCTCGGCGAGGATGAACACTCACCCGTTCCTGGGCTGGTGCACCGCTACCCCGACCGGGTACTGTTCCTCGTGACCGATCGCTGCGCCGCGTATTGTCGTTACTCCACGCGGAGCCGACTCGTTTCGAACGCCCAGGACTACAATTTCCACCCGGAATACGAGCAGGGCCTGCGCTACATCGAAGCGCACCCGGAAGTTCGCGACGTGCTGCTTTCAGGTGGCGATCCCTTGTTGTTGTCAGACCGCAAGCTCGAGCACCTGCTCAGCCGGCTTCGGGCGATCAAACACGTGGAGTTCATCCGCATCGGCTCGCGGATCCCAGTGTTCCTGCCCCAACGCATCACGCCGGAGCTGTGTGACATCTTTAAGCGCTACGGCCCCATCTGGATGAGCATTCATGTGAATCATCCCAAGGAGGCGACGGCCGAACTGCGCGAGGCGTGCGAACGCCTGTCGTTTGCGGGCGTGCCGCTGGGTAACCAAAGCGTGCTGCTCGCGGGTGTAAACGACGACCCGGAAGTGATGAAGCGGCTCGTCCATCGGCTTTTGCAGATGCGGGTGCGTCCGTATTACCTCTACCAGATGGACCTGATCACCGGCGGGTCACACTTCAAGGTCGATGTCCGGCGCGGATTGGAGATCATCCGGGCGCTTCGCGGGTTTACGACCGGTTACGCAGTCCCGCAGTACGTAATCGATGCCCCGGGGGGCGGTGGAAAGGTGCCGATCAATCCGGACTACCTGGAGGAGATCACCGACGACGCGGTGACCTTCCGCAACTACGAGGGCCGCCGTTTCACGTATCCGCTGAAGAGCACAAACCACCGTCCGGCGGACGAAACCGCGGTGGCTTTGGGCGCAAAAAGCAGCGGTCAAGAGTCGCCCGTGCTGCCTTCGGAGCTTTTCTGAATTCCGCAAGTCGCCGTAACATGGCGTCTTATGAATAGCGGCGCACGGCTCGAATTTTTTTTGCAGAAGTTTTGAGCGTTTCTGGGCCGACTCCGTCTATCTCTGTGTAGTCAGCAGTGTGCGAAACGGTTCGTTCGCTGTTGTAGTTCTTACGGTTTGCTTGGTGTTAGGTCGTGAGAGGCGCCTTGGAAAGGGCGCCTCTCATGTTTTATAGGGTTCGAACCGGGCCCAAGATATCCGGTGTCGCGCCTGGGCCTGCCGCGGAGCCTTGAAGTTTCGCTTGCCAAGACCGTGCTCTGGCCGTTGTGACGACCCTTGCCTGTAGGGGTGTCCTCCGCGGAGGGCTGAGATTGCGGTGCGATCGACCGCTCGACCCTTCGAACCTGAAACGGATCATACCGGCGAAGGAAACAGTCAGGCGACGCAAGGGTGCGTCGCGCCTTCTCGTCGGGAGTCCGATTTGGGTCGGGCATGTTGAACATGCAGCTCCCGACACGAATCCTGCTCCTCAACCTGTGCTTCGGCGCCTCCTGGTCGGCTTTCGGCCAAGCTCCGAACGCGCCCGAACCCGCGTCCAACGAGGCGGTGGCTCTCGACGCGGTGCGCGTCACTGCCGATCTTTGGGCCTCTCCGCTCGATCGGATTGCCGCCAGCGTCAACGTCTACGGCGATGAAACGCTGCGGATCGGCGCGGTGCGCCATTTCGGCGATCTGGTCGACCAGATCCCGAATCTCACTTGGACCGGCGGCACTTCGAGGCCACGCTACCTGCAAATCCGCGGGATCGGGGAGAATTCCCAGTACGAGGGTGAAACGCCGGACTCGGCCGTGCGCTTCCTGGTCGACGACCTGGACTTCACGGGCCTCGGCTCGTTGGGCAGCACGTTTGACGTTTCCCAAGTCGAGGTCCTGCGCGGCCCGCAGGCCGGCGCGTTCGGGGCGAATGCCGCGGGCGGAGTGGTCCGTCTGGTGACGCAGGCGCCGACGCCGTACTGGACGGGCTTCATGGAAGGCTCCATCGGAGAGGATGACCTGCGTTCAGCGGGTTTCGCCGTGGGTGGGCCGTT
>JAEYQF010000385.1 GCA_023410155.1 Verrucomicrobiota bacterium
ATTAGCCAAGATTCACGGCGCCATCCGACCTGTCGGCTGGCGCCGTTTTTTGTCGGGTGTGCTGCGTGCGAGAGCAGCGCGGCGAATCGTTGCGGGGCGCAGAGGCGGATCGCCGATTGCGCGCCAATTCCCCACTTGACCCCTTTCGACGCCCGGAGGTATCTGTTCCCGCGTCCTCGTTCTTTTTGTCTGTTCCCGGCCTCATCTGAATCCATGTCCACTTCAATCAAACAATTCTTCCTGCGCGCCGCGCTGCTTTGCGGGCTCGTGCTTTCCTCCGTCGCTGCTCACGCGCAAGTTAACCGCGTCCAAGGCCGCATCGTTGCCGCCAAGGTAAGCGGCACGGTCACGGCTCTCAATCGCGCCGACAATACCTCGAAGGCGCTCGCAGTGGGCGACGAGATCAAGCAAAACTACGTCATTCAGGCGGGCGCCGGCTCCAGCGCTGTGCTCGTGTTCTCGAACGGCACCTCGGTGGCGATTGCTGAGGACACGATGCTCGCCATCGACGAGTTTCTCCAGGAGCCGTTCTCGGGCGAAAACGTTGTCGCCGAATCGAAGGTCGAGCCGTCGACGTCGACGACGAAGCTCAACGTGCTGCGCGGCGAACTCGTGGCGAATGTGAAGAAGCTCAACCGCGACAAGGGCTCGAAGTTTGAAGTGTTGACGCCGATTGGCGCCGCCGGTGTGCGTGGCACCGTCTTCCGTATTGTGGTTCGTGCTGACGCCAACGGTCAGGTGACGTTCTCGCTCGCGACCAGCGAGGGCGAGGTGCTGTTGGCTGGATTGGATGGCAGCAACATCCCGGTCCAGGCGGGCAAGGAGGTCACGTTGGAATATAATGCCACCGTTGATGAGAACGGTAATATTACGACCGGCTCCGTCCGGTTGCCGTCCAATGCAGTGAAAGACATCAGCGGCGATGCTGTGCGCGCGATCGTCAACTCCCTCTCGGCCGTGGAGACTGCGCTGGAAAACTTGGTGCTCACCCTGAGCCCCGACACCCAGACGGTGCAAAGCGCGGTGGATCCGAACAATCCGAACACCAATCAGAATCAGAATCAGAACGACGATATCAACGAGCGTCCGAACAGTCCGATTCGCTAAAGCGCATCCCAGCTGATCCTCTCTTGACCGCGGTGCATTTCGCACCGCGGCTTTTTTTTGAACCCCACTCCGCGACTGGAATCTGCTTTCATTCGCGACCGCTGCCTCTACCGTCCGCGGCGTGGTCCTGCTTCGAAAGGTATGGGCGGCGATGCCGCCATTCCGCTGGCTGCTGCTTACGCTGATTGCAGTGCTTTGGTGCGTCGCCGGCCAGTTGGGGCTCGTCGAGTTCCTCCGCGAGAAGGTCGTCGACTGGCGCTTCAATTACCGCGGTGAGATCCCGTCCGCGGCGAAGATCATCTACGTCGACATCGACTCCCAGGCTCTGAGCGAGATCGGCGGGTTTCCCTGGTCGCGTTCCTATTTCGCGCGAACCTGTGCCGCGCTGGTGGAGCAAGGTGGCGTCAAGGGCATCGGCATCGACGTCGTCTTCTCCGAAAACGGGGTCGCCGAGGCCATCGACTGGGAGAAGCGCGTGAACGGCAATCGCGAGTTCGCCCGCTATTTGTCGAAGGGTCCGCCGGTCGTGCTCGCCGCGTCCTATGCGGCCGCGCAATACCGCGACATCAACGGCCAGCTCGCCGTCCGCGAGCTTCCTCTCGTCCAAGAGGGCAAAACCTACGAAGAGGCCGCCTTGCCCGAGATGCCGGCGTTTCGAATCAGCGAACAGGAATCCTCGCGCCTGTGGTCACCGGGTCTGATCGGGCTTATCGACACGATGCATGGCGATACCCGCGTGGTTCCTGCCTATGCGCCTACCATCGTCCGGCCCTTCCTCCATCTCTCAATCGAGCTCGCGCGACTGCACTTCGGCGTGCCGCCGGAGGGCGTGAAAATCTCCGAGGACCACATCGACCTGGTGCGGGAGGACGGATCGCTCGCCCGACGGATACCCCTCATCGACCGCCAATTCATCGAGGTCAACTGGTTCTCACGCTGGAACTCGCCCGAGAATCCGCGGGTGAGCTTCTCCACTGTCTATGCGTATGCCGAGATGCTGCACTCCGACGTGGCGGAAGAGCGCGCGGCCGCAGAGGAATTCTTCGGCCAGCCGGAGTTCAAGGATGCCATCGTGTTGATCGGGCCGGTGGATCCGCTCCTGCAGGACCTGGCGACGACCTCCTTCGACCCGCACGTGCCGGTGCCGAAAGTCGGCGTGCATGGGAACATGGTGAAGACCATTGTATCCGGAAAGTTCCTACATCGTCCGGGGGCCATCCATGGCATCGCCTGGCTGGAGCATGGCATCACGCTCGCGCTGTCGCTCGGCGTTTGCTGGCTGGCGACCGTCGGCGGCACGCGCGGCGCGCTGCCCAAGCTGGGCGCCCTGACGTTGCTTGTCGGCTATATCTACGCGGCGTTTTGGATCTTCTCGCACTGGCATTTCATCCTGCCGATCACGCTGCCGGTGCTCAGCGCTTTCGTCACCAGTTTCGTGGGCATGTTCTGGCAGCTGATCGAGGAGCAGCGGCAGAAAGGTCGCATCAAGGGCATGTTCGGAGCCTATGTCTCGCCCGCCCTCGTCGAGCGGATGGTCGAATCCGGCGAGGACCCGCAGCTCGGCGGCGTGGAGGAGAATATCACGGCTTACTTCAGCGACATCCAGTCGTTCTCCACATTCTCCGAGAAACTCTCTCCGCCGCGGCTCGTGTCGTTGATGAACGAATACCTCACCGCCTGCACCGACATCGTGCAGGCCGAGGGCGGCACGCTCGACAAATACATCGGCGATGCCGTCGTCGCCATCTATGGCGCGCCACTGGCGCTGCCGGATCATCCGCTACGGGCGTGTGTCGCCGCTCTGCGCGTGCATCGCCGTGTCGCCGAACTCCGCGACAAGTGGAAATACGAGACCGGGCAGTGGCCGCAGATCGTGCACGAACTGCAGACGCGCATCGGCTTGAACACCGGTCCGGCCGTCGTCGGCAACATGGGAAGTTTGACGCGTTTCAACTACACCATGATGGGCGACAACGTGAACCTCGCCGCCCGCATGGAGAGTGGCGCAAAGAGCTGGGGCGTTTATTCGATGTGCACCGAGGCCACGAGATCGGCGTGTGTCGCCCTTGATGCGGAGCGCGTCATTTTCCGCCCGCTGGGACGCATCGTCGTGAAGGGGCGTTCCCAAGCCGTGCCGATTCACGAGCTGGTCGCGTTGAAGGAAGACATCACGGACCGCACGCGTGAGTGCATCGCGCTGTTCGAGCAGGCACTCGAGAGATACTACGCGCGAGATTGGGATGGGGCGCTCACGCTTTTTCGCCGCAGTGCGGAACTGGAGCCGAACCAGCCGGGCGTGACAGTCGGCGTATCCAGTAATCCATCACAAATCTACCAGCACATCGTGGAAGAGATGCGGCAACAGCCGCTGCCTCCGGACTGGGACGGCGTTTACGTGATGAAGGAGAAATGAGCGCGGTCGCGCCGGTGGTTAGCGCGACTCGGAGCGGACTGAGCTGCGACTCGGTCCGCATCTTGGCGCGACTCGGTGCGGGCTGTGTCCCGTCCCGGTCCGCACACGGGCGCGACTCGATGCGGACACGGGCATGACTCGGGACAAAAAAAGACGCGGCTCGCGCCGCGTCTTGAAAGGAGTCGAGCCGTCGCTCGGGTTTACTTGAGCAGCATGTCCTTCACCGTCTTGCCGGCGGGGATCATCGGGAGCACGTGCTCGGTGTAGGGCACGATGACGTCGAGCACATACGGGCCGTCATGATCGAGCATCTCCTGGATCGCTTCCTTGAGCTCGCTCTTGAGGTGGACGCGACGACCTTTCACGCCGAAGCCTTCGGCGATTTTCACGAAGTCAGGATACAGGCCGCCCAGATTGTCCGGGCTGCCGACGTTGGTTTCGTCGCCGAGGATCGTGTTGCCACGCACGGAGCCGTAGAAGCGGTCTTCCCACTGCACGACCATGCCGAGGTGCTGGTTATTCAGGATCATCGCCTTCGCGGCGATCTTCTCGATTTTGCAGGTGGCGAGTTCCTGCACGTTCATGATGAACGAGCCGTCGCCATCGATATCGATCACTTGCTTCTCGGGGCAGGCGACCTTGGCGCCCATCGCGGCGGGATAACCGAAGCCCATCGCGCCGAGGCCGAGCGAGCTGATGTAGCGGCGCGGTTCATCGAAGCGATAGAACTGGGCGGCCCACATCTGGTGCTGGCCGACGCCGGTGGTGATGATCGCCTCGCCTTTGGTGAGTTCGTAGAGGGCGGCGACGGCTTCCTGCGCGAGGATGTGCTTGCTCTGCTCGAAGCGGAATGGGTGATCCTTCTTCCAGGCGTTGAGCTGCGTGTGCCACGCGGCGGTGTCCGGCGCGGTGAACTTGTTTGCGGCGATGAGTTCGTTGAGGCGAGTGAGCGCGTGTTTGACGTCGCCCGTGATGGGGAGCGTGGCGCGCTTGTTCTTGTTGTGCTCGGAAGCGTCGATGTCGAGGTGGACGATCTTGGCGTTGGCGGCGAAGGCCTTCGTGTCGCCCGTGATGCGATCATCGAAGCGCGCGCCGAAGCACAGGAGCAGGTCGCATTGCTCGACGGCCCAGTTGCCGTAGGCGGCGCCGTGCATGCCGAACCACTGCAGCGAGAGCGGGTGCGTCTCGGGGAAAGCGCCGAGGCCCATCAGCGTGGTGGCGACGGCGATGTTGGTTTTCTCGGCGAAGGTCTTCAGTTCCGCATGCGCGTTGGCGGAGATGACGCCGCCGCCGACGTAGAGCACGGGTTTCTTCGCTTCGGCGATGAGGCCGAGCACTTGGCGGAGTTGCTCATCGGTCGCGCGCTCCGCGGCGGTGGCGTAGGGATTGCGGAACTCGACGGTCGGCGGAAACACCGGCTGGAATTTCCCCTGCTGCACGTCCTTCGGGAGGTCGATGATGACAGGGCCGGGGCGTCCACTGCGCGCGAGTTGGAAGGCCTCTTTGAAAACGCGCGGGATGTCGTGCACGTTCATCACGAGGTAGGAGTGCTTCACGACCGGCAGGGTCATGCCGTAGAAGTCGGTCTCCTGAAACGCCATCTTGCCGATGTATTTCGAGTAAACCTGGCCGGTGATTGCCACCATGGGGATGGAGTCCATGTAGGCGTCGGCGATGGCCGACATGAGATTGGTCGCGCCGGGGCCCGAGGTGGCCATGCACACGCCGACTTTGCCGGTGGCGCGAGCGTAACCTTCGGCGGCGAAGGAGCCGCCCTGCTCGTGCCGCGGCAGAATCACACGGATCTTGTCGGTGCGGGCGAGGGACTGGTG
>JAEYQF010000408.1 GCA_023410155.1 Verrucomicrobiota bacterium
CTATGCGACGTCGCCAAACCGCAGCTATCCGGTCGTGTTCTGCACCGACGCCTACTGGGACTTCCAGAAGATCACCGCGATTCACGGCAGCCTGATCTACGATAAGGTGGCGCCGGAGTTCATCACCGTCGGGCTGGGCTATCCCGGCGAGAATCTCGACTACGGACGCCTGCGCACTTGGGAGTTGTTGCCGATGCGCTGGAATAACGATCCCGAAACCGGGCACGCGGAAGAATTTCTCCGCACGATCGCCGAGGAGATCATCCCGTTCATCGAGCGCGAGTATCGCGTCGACTCCTCGCACCGCGTGCTCGCCGGCGCGTCGATGGGCGGATTGTTCACGCTCTACTCGATGTATACGCGGCCGGAGTTGTTTTTTGGATACATCGCCGTGACACCGGCTGTCGTGATCGAGAACGACTGGCTGCTCGGCTACGAGGAGAAGTTCGTCGCGTCCGGGAAACCCCTGCCTGCGCGGCTTCACGTGACGGGCGGCGGCAACGAATCACCTGCGTTCCTGGGCGGCATCCTGCGCTACAACCAGCGCGTGAGCTCCCGCAAACACCCGGAGCTCGCCTATGAGTTTCGCCTGATCGACGGGGAGCGTCACGCGGGCATGCAGCTCGAGGCCTACGTGCGCGGCCTGCGGTTTGTGTTCGAGCCGATGGCACCGGAACGAGGGCCGGCAGCCGCTCCGTGAGTGCTCGACTCCGCGAAGAGTAAGGGGGTCGGGGCATTCCGGATTGGTGGCTCAGCCTGGGCCGGAGTGGAGTGGAGAGGAGCCGGTGGTAGGGTTGAGCGCCCGTTGGGCCCGACCTTCCATACTCCATGAAACTCTTCGCACCCGTTGCCGGCCCTTCCGGCCGTTCTGCCTGTTCCGCCGCGCGCCTCGGGGCCGCGCTCTTGTTCGTGGTGGCTTCAGCCCTGTTTGCGGCGCCTTCACCCGAAAAACTGACCTGGCGCGATCTGGTGAACCAGCCGGAGCGCTGGCCGGAGTCCGTGCGCTTGAAAACGGACCAGCACTTTCAGCGCGAGGGCACGCTGAAGGCCGGGACGACGGTGACCGTCCACGCCGTCACCGCCCGGCAGGCGCAACTGTTGGCGCCGGCCGGATTCGTTTTTGCCACTCATCCTGAGGATTCCGATTTGCTCGAGGCGGCCAATGCGCGATGGGCCCGGTTTGCACCGGAACAACGTGCGCTGACGCTACGCGCACTGGAGCGGGATCCGACGCTTTGGCCGGGCACGGCCACGGTCACGACCGACCAGAGCTATGGCAGTTTTGCGCTCAAGGCGGGCGAAACTCATCGGCTGCTCAGGATCGAGAACGGCCAGGCCGTTCTGTGGGTGCCAGGTAAATCCGGCACCTACCTCGTGCCGGTGGCGGGCACCGACGTGTTTGCGCGCGCCCGGGAAAGGGCGGGAGTGCCCCAAGAGCAACGTCCGGGTCGTATGAGGGAGATCCTCGACGGCCTCATGGTGGACTCGGAGGGAAAACCGGTGCCGTTGGAAGAGGCGGACGTTTACGTGCAATATCTCTCCGCCAGCACCTGTCCGCGCTGCGCATACTTCACGCCGAAGTTCGTCGAGCACTACAAACAGGCGCTGGCCGGCCGGGAGCGTGTGGCGTTTTTCGGCTCGGCCACCGATGCGACGATGCCGCCGTATCTGGCCTATGCGAAATCGAGCGAGATGCCGTGGCCAACTCTGCCCAACGAGAACAAGAACGTGATGGCCGCGCTGGGCCTCAAGGGAGTGATTCAGATCCCGGGTATCGTCGTGTTCGATAAATTCGGTAACGTGATCCTCTCGACGAGTCGCCTGGGCGGAAGCCCGATGGCCGCGGCCGAGGCCGCGCTCGCGCAGCTCGACGACCGGCTCAAACCGGCCCAACTCGCGAGCGCGGAGTAGCGCGCGCGAGCATTTCGCTGCTTCGACGGCAGCGGTATCAGCGCGGTGAATACGCGCCGGGAAACGCCTTCGCGGCTGGCTCGAGTCGCATCAACGTGCGGATCTTCCCCGGCAGCGGCGCGCCGACATCGGCTCCCGGGAACGCCGCGAGCAGTTCCAGGTGCTCGAGCACCTCGCTGCGGAACAGCGGGCCCCAGTAGTCGGGAAACTCTCTCCCGGCAGTCTCGAACTTCGGGAAGGTCGTGCGAAGCGCGGCGAGCGTCGCGAATGTCTGGTTCGCGGTTTCCGTTTGCGCCGGGCTCCAGCCGATGAGCGGCTGCGCCACGGCCCCGGCACGACGCACGTAGACGTTGCCGTCGAGCGTGGAGAGTTGCGACTCGGTGAGTCGGCCGCGGAGCGCGGGCGTCTGCACGAGATTGAGCAGCGGACCCTGGAAGGTCTCGTCGGCCGCGAGGAGATTGTTCACGAACACGTGGCTGTGGCGCTCGTGAACGTCGGGACCGGCGCTCGTGTGCCAGCCGAAGTGATCCCCCTGGGAGCTGCGCTCGGAGCGCTCGAACCAGGCGACACTGTTGTAGAACGTGTTCTGGTAGATCTGCACCTCTGAGCTGTTGAGGATGAAGATGCCCCGGTTGCAGTTGACGAAGATGTTGCCCGCGCAGATCGCGCGCTTGGAAATCTCGAAGAAGAAGCCGTCGTTGGTCCGCTCGACCCAGTTGTCGACGACCACCGCGTCGATGTTGCCGACGTCATACCAGATGCCGCTCGCGTGGGGATTATCGATGATGAGGTTATCGCGGCACGTGACACGGTAGGACTGGTTGAAGATCTTGACGGCGGAGGCGTAGTAGCCGGAGAAGCGTTCGGCGCTGTTGGTGCGCGTGACGATGTTGCGCTCGAGCAGCACGTCGGCGGAGTCGACGATATAGAGACCTTCGGAGCCGCAGTCGGCGACCAGACAGTGGCGGATCGTCAGGCCATCGCCGCGGAAGTATCCGGCCACGCGAGAGCAAAAGGAGATGGTGAGGTGTTCCAGCACCGCGCCAACAATCTCCTTGCCGAACTCGGAGGGATCCATGTGGCGATAAGGTTCCGTGCCCTCGACCTCCAGCGCGCGATAGGCGTATTGCGTGAACGTGAGGCCGCGGAGCACGTAGCCCTTGCCGTCGTTCTTCTTGCCGTGGACGTCGGCGAGCGTGCGGATGATTGCGCTGTCGTGCGCCGTGATCTCGACGAGACGATTCGTAGGATCGACGCCGAGGTAAACCTGCCCGTTGGGATAATCGATGTAGTAGGTGTCAGGCGTGACCTCGTGTTCCGACGCCACTGCTGCGAGCAGACGCCCGTCGACAAACACCATGTCGTTGTTGAAGAGATGAAGAGGAGTGCGCGTGGCTTCGCGTTCGCGGCGCCACCAGTCAGCGGGTTTGGCCGGGAAAAGTCTTTTCCAGCTTGTCCGCCAAAGCCCGTTGGCCTGCGCCTTCCACTCGGTGGCGACGCGCGTGCCTTTGATCACGGGGCGTTCGTCCGCGTAGGGCTGGAGCGTGATGCCCTGATTGGTTTTCAAGCTGCCCGCGCGATAGGTGCCGCCGCGGAGCACGATCAAATCGTTGGTGACGGCTTCCGCGATCGCCCTTTCCAACGTTGTGGGCTGGTCGACAGATTGGCCGCTGTGGGAGGGCGATGCATCCGGCGCGACGTAGATCACGCGGCGTCCGGACGGGATCTCGTAGCGCTGTTGCAGTGGGCCGTAGGGGCCGCCGGACGGTGCGGCGTGCAAGTCGGGAAACGCGAGCAACGCACACGCGACCAGCGTGAAGAGACGGAAAAGGGAGGAGTAGCGAGGGAACGTCTTCATCGGGGTGAAAGGCCCGTCAACGAAGTGCGCTTCGGCGGACTTTTGAAAGCCAAACCTCAGCACGACGCGCAGAAACTCTCCGTGCGACTTTTTTGCGTAAAACATGGCGAAGATTTCTGGATCGACCCGCCGCAGCAGTTCATCGTTCGTTTTCTCATGCCCCGAATCTTTCGTCTCCTGGTTGCCCTCTCCCTCGGTGTGTCTCTGTCGGCGGAAATCCGCGCAGACTCTGTCGACGGCGGGCTGCCCGCCGCCGCGGGTTTGCTCGTATTGGGACGCGTGCCCTCAGCCGAGGAACTCACCGCCTCAGGCGCCGCGGGCGCGAAGACTGCCGCGCAGTTGCGCGATCATTTTACGAAGCATCTGAACGCTGAGAAGAGCGTGCAGGCGTCGGCGGCGAAACAGGCGTGGCGCGACGCGTTTGGTCGTGAGGCGTCCTCCGACGAACTCGGCGCGGACGGGAAAGGCGCGAGCTACGTGGAGTTGCTCCGTGCGCACGTGGCTGCGCTCGGCAAGAACGCGGCCGACTATGATGCAGTCGTGCAGCGCGTCTATCAGCAGGTGATTCGTCGCGAACCTTACGATCGTGAGATGACTTACTGGCGCGAGCGCGGCCCACTCCCGTTTTTCCTCGTGGCGGCGGCGCTCGAGAACTGGGCGCAGCGCAACCAGCCGGGGCTGATGGTGACCGGCGGCACCGCCACTGTTTCGATCAACAGCAGTTATCTGCGCGGCGTCGTGCTGATGCCGGGTGAGGCGGCTGCCGTCCGGGAGGCGTTCGGCTTGCAACCCGAGGAGAGCGAGGCGATCGCGAACTCGGGCAGCCGCACGATCGTGGCGCCGGGCGCGTGGGATTTGGTTTCGAACGGACCGATCTTCTTTGCGGCGGCAGGTGCGTCGGGTGGCGACCAGCAGTAAGCGCCGTTTCGCAAACGCACATAAGAACGCCGCCCGCATTGACTCGGGCGGCGTGCGAAAAATGACGGGGCCGCGAAAGCGTCAGCGATTGACGCGATCGAGGGACATCGGGCGGTCGGAGTCTTCGCCGACGGTGACGAGCAGCTAGGTCGTCGAGCCGCTCTTCACGAACTCGACCTGCACATCCGTCGTGAGCGCATAGAACTTCGTGTTGGACTGCGCATGAAGCACGAGGTCCGCGCCGGCCATCTTCATGCCCAGCAGACCGTCGGAGCGCCGACTGATCGTGACGGTGTTCCACTGCCCCTGGCCGTAGGTGCCAACATACGAGTCGATCAGCGCATCGGCCGGGTAGATCTCGATCTTGCGCGGATTGCTGAGTTCGCGAACCCAGACGTTGCGATAGCGAACGGGATTGCCGTGGTCTTGAAACGCGATCGGCAACCGCGCCGGATGCGCAGAGTAGGGCGGGCGGCCGATCCACGCCGTCGGGCCGGTGAGTTCCACGTTGTTCTGCACGAGCACACCGTTGTGGATGACGGTCATGCGCGCCTTGGAGACGAGCTTGCCTTCGTGGTCGAAGCGCGGAGCGGTCCAGATGATGTCGTAGGTCTGCCACTGGCCGGGCGCGAGCGAGGCGTTCACCATCGGCGGGTATTGATTGTAAACGGAGGCGGCGGAACCGTCCGCGTAGGTTTTATTCTGATACGAGTCGAGGACCTGGACTTCGTAGCGGCCGAGGCCGAAGAAGAC
>JAEYQF010000411.1 GCA_023410155.1 Verrucomicrobiota bacterium
CTCGTGACCGGCCCGACCGGGTCGGGAAAGACGACGACGCTCTACGGCTGCTTGCACTATCTCAACAAACCGGACCGGAAGATCATCACGGTCGAGGACCCGGTGGAGTATCAACTCACGGGCATCAATCAGGTGCCCGTGCGGCACGAGGTGGGGATGACGTTTGCCTCGGCTCTTCGCGCGATGCTGCGTCAGGCGCCGAACATCGTGATGATCGGAGAAATTCGCGACGTGGAGACCGCCGAGATCGCCATCAATGCGTCACTGACCGGTCACATGGTATTCTCGACGCTGCATACCAACGACGCACCGGGTGCAGTGACCCGCCTGATCGACATCGGCGTTAAACCGTTCCTGGTTTCCACCTCGTTGCGCGCCGCGATGGCCCAGCGCCTCGTGCGAAAAATCTGTCTAAAATGCCGGCGCGATTACCAGCCGAGCCCGACGGAACTGCGCGCGCTTAATTTCAGTTCCGCGCAACTCGAAGGTGCGCGCTTTCAGCGCGGCCACGGCTGCCCCGACTGCAACGGCACCGGCTTCCGAGGGAGAATGGGGATTTTTGAGATCTTTCCTGTCAACGAGGAGTTGCAGCGGATGATCTACGAACACGCCAGTTCGGCGCGTCTGCGCGATCGTGCGCGCTCGCTTGGCATGCGCACGATGCGCGAGGACGGGGCTCGCAAGGCCATCGCTGGTTTGACCACCATCGACGAAGTCGTCTCCATCACCGTCGGCGATTCCAGCTAATCAACTTGCGGTTCCATGAGCTATGAAATGAACGAACTGCTCGATCTCGTGGTCGAGCAAAACGCCTCGGATCTTCACCTGCAGGTAGGCCAGCCGCCCACCTTGCGGCTGAGCGGAAGCATGACGCCGATCGACGGCCCCAATCTGACCCCCACCGATACGGAGAGCCTCATGCTCTCGATCACGCCGGACACGCACATTTCCAACGTGAAACTAAACGGCGGCGCCGATTTCGGTTTCGCGTTTGGCGAGAAGGCCCGTTTCCGGGTCTCCGTGCTCAAGGCCAAGGGCAACTACGGGATGGTTCTCCGCCAGATCCCCTACAAGATGTTCGGCCTGCGGGATATCGGGCTACCCGACAAGATCCGCGAGCTGCTCTATCGTCCGCGCGGGCTCATCCTGGTCACTGGGCCCACTGGTTCCGGCAAGTCGACGACGCTCGCGTCGATGATCAATTACATCAACGAGAACCGGGACGGGCACATCATTACGATCGAGGACCCGATCGAATATTATCATCCGCACAAGCGGTGCCTCGTCACCCAGCGTGAAATCGGATCCGACGTGCCGAGCTTCGCGGAGGCTATCCGACGCGCCCTCCGCCAGGATCCCGATATCATCCTGGTCGGCGAAATGCGCGACTTGGAGACAATCGAGGCGGCCATCAGCGCGGCCGAGACCGGACACCTCGTGTTCGGCACCCTACACACCAATAGCGCGGCCAAGACCATTGACCGCATTGTGGACGCCTTCCCGGCGAACATGAAGGACATGATCCGCACGCAGCTCGCGTCCTCCGTCCAAGCGGTGATTTCCCAGGTGCTGTGCAAGAAAGTGGGCGGTGGTCGCATCGCCGGCTACGAGATCATGGTCAGCACGACCTCGATCGCCTCCTTGATCCGCGAGAACAAAACCTTCCGCATTCCTTCGGATATCCAGACAGGCGCGAACCTCGGTATGATCACCATGGATACGCACCTCCTGAGCCTGTTCAACCGCGAGCTCATCGCGGCCGACGAGTGCGTCGAGAAAGCGCAGGACCCCGTCGCAATGCGCGAGAAGTTGCTTGGGATGGGGGCGCATTTAAAACCCCTCTGATCCCCCGACCGCCGCCGCCTCACGATGTTCGAGGGCCATGATCAGGCGGTTTACGAAATGCTTCGCGAGGGCACGGTGCTGCCGCGTGAGCAACTCGACTCCCTGTTCGAAGAACATCGCGTCACGGGCAAACCGTTCGCCGACGTGGTGCTGGACCTCGGGCTGATCGAGCGGGACGCGCTTCTCGCGGATGTGGCTGCGCTTCTCGGATGCGAGCACGCAGCCGATCTGCCGGTGCAGTTTCCCGTCTCAACGATCGAGGCAGTGCCTGCCCACCTTGCCCGCGATTATGGCGTCTTCCCGTTGCGCACGGACGGGCTTGCTCTCGTCCTCCTGGCAGTCGATCCGTTCAACAGCCAGGTGATCGACGATCTGACGTTTGCGCTCGGCCGCGACATTCGCATTGCCGTTGCCGATCCCGAACGCGTGCAGGCGCTGATCAAGCAACACCACGGGGAAGACAGCACCAGCATCGATGACTTGCTCCGTGAGTTTTCAACGACCGAGCTCGAGGAGGAGGATCAGGAGCTTTCTCTCGACGACTTAGAGGCATTAGCCGGACAGACCCCCATCGTGCGGTTCGTGAATCTGGTGCTCGCGCAGGCGATCCGGGACAAGGCAAGCGCCATCCATTTCGAACCGTTCGAGCACGAGTTCAAGATCCGCTATCGTATCGACGGCGCTCTTTACGAGATGGCTCCGCCGCCACGCGCTCTCGCGCTGCCGATCACCTCGCGCGTCAAGGTGCTCGCCAATCTCAACATCGCGGAGCGTCGGGTGCCGCAGGATGGACGCATCAAGCTCACCGTCGCGGGGCGGCCAGTGGATCTGCGCGTCTCCACGCTACCCACTCAGTTCGGCGAGAGCGTGGTCCTCCGCGTGCTCGATCAATCAGCCGTCCAGCTCGACATCACGCAACTTGGCATGCCGCCCGATGTGCTCGAAGGCGTGCGGGATATCGTGCGGAGGCCGAATGGAATTTTCATCGTCACCGGTCCCACAGGTTCGGGGAAAACGACCACGCTCTACAGCGGGTTGCGCTTGATCAACCATCCCGACCTCAAGTTGCTCACCGCCGAGGACCCGGTGGAATACGAGATCGAGGGCATCATGCAGGTGCCGGTGAATCCGCAGGTCGGGCTCACCTTCGCGTCGGCGCTCCGTTCATTTCTGCGGCAGGATCCCGACGTGATCATGGTCGGGGAAATCCGCGATCTCGAAACCGCGCAGATTGCCATCCAAGCTTCGCTCACCGGGCACTTGGTGCTCTCCACGCTGCACACCAACGACGCCGCCGGAGCCGTGACGCGACTCGTCGACATGGGCGTCGAGCCTTTCCTGATCGCCTCGACCTTGGAGGCCGTCCTGGCCCAGCGGTTGGTGCGCCGCATCTGCTCGCGCTGTCGCACACCGTTTCATCCGACACCGGAGTTGCTCGCGCAGCTCGATCTCTCCGCGGTCGGCGCGGAAGATCGACAGTTCTTCTACGGCGAAGGCTGCCCGCACTGCAGCCGATCGGGCTATCGCGGACGACTCGGAATCTACGAATGGTTGCGGCTTACAGAATCGTTGCGCGACCTCGTTGTTGCGCGCGCGCCCACGCTCCGCCTCCGCCGCCGTGCCGTGGAGCAGGGCATGCGCACCCTGCGCGACGATGGGCTGCGCGCCATCTTCAACGGTGCGACCACCATCGAGGAAGTGGTGAAATACACCTGACGCCATCGAAGCGATGCCACGGTTTTTCTACACTGCCGTCGAAGCCCGCACCGGACGCGACCGTCAGGGCACGATCGAAAGCGCGAGCGCCGAGCAAGCGGCTTTCGAACTCAAATCTCGCGGCCTCGCGCCCACGTCGCTGCAACTCGACGGTGCAATCACGCGCACCCACCTGGAGCCGGCGAAAACGCGTTCGCGGCGCACGACTGCGGCGGCGGCTGCTTCTGCGTCTGGAACGGCGAAGCCGCGCGCGATCCGATGGCAGATTGGTCGCACGGTCTCGCTCAAGGCACTCACGATCTTCACCCGGCAGCTCGCCACGCTGATCAAAGCCGGCCTGCCGTTGCTGCGATGCCTCGAGGTGCTCGCGCGGCAGGAGCGCGACGCGGGATTCCGCGCGGTGCTCGAGTCGGTGGGCGAAACCATCCGGTCAGGCGGCAACTTCTCCGACGGGCTCCAGCAGCATCCGAAGATCTTCGATCGCCTCTACGTCAACATGGTTAAGGCCGGCGAGGCCGGAGGTGTGCTGGCCACAGTGTTGGAACGCATCGCGCGCTTCATGGAGAAGGCCGAGCAGATCAAAGGTAAGGTCAAATCCGCCATGACCTATCCGCTGATCGTGATCACGCTCGCGGTCGGCATCGTCTCGGCACTGATGGTTTTCGTGGTGCCGAAGTTCGAGCAGATCTTCGCCGGACTTCTGAAAGGGCAGCCGCTGCCGTTGCTCACGCAATGGGTGCTCGGGCTGAGCTATTTCGTAACGAATCACATCGTCGCGACGCTCTGCATCGGCGTAGGATTGCTGGTCGCGTTTCAACTCGTCCGCCGCACGAAGCGCGGAGCGCGCGGATGGGACTGGTTGCTGTTTCACGCGCCGATCACCGGCGATCTGTATCTCAAAGCGAGCATCGCCCGCTTCACGCGGACGTTTGGCACCTTGCTCGCCAGCGGGGTGCCGATCTTGCACGCGCTGCTCATCACGCGCGACACGTGCGGCAACATCCATCTCGCCGACGCCCTCGACCTTGTTCACGACCGGGTGAAAGAAGGTGACAACGTCGCCGCCCCGCTTCAGGCAACCGGCGTTTTCCCCGCGATGGTCACCAGTATGATCGAAGTGGGCGAGGAGACCGGCGCGCTGCCCGACATGCTCACGCGCATCGCCGATAGTTACGACGAGGAAGTCGACAATGCCGTAGCCGCGCTCACCTCAATCATCGAGCCGCTGATGATCGTGTTCCTCGCGCTGCTCGTCGGCACCATCGTGATCGCGCTCTTCCTGCCGATCGTGTCGATCATACAATATCTGCAATAGCCGCGCGCAGTCACGCGCGCCGGCTGCTCAAGCCTGTTGGCGCTGGGGCAGCTTGTTCAGCAACAGCGGCGAATTCAGCCCTGCCAGCCGCTCAGAAAATTCCACCCCTTCAGGCGCCTGTCGAAGCGCACGCTGCACCATGCCCATCTTGGCATCGAGATTGTCGATCATCGACACGAACACCGCTTCGGGGGTCGCGGCGTAGACGGCCGCGCCCCATTCAGGTTCGCCCTGGTGGCTGAGCACGATGTGCTCCAGCCGCTCCAAGCGGTCCGCGTCGAGCTTCGCCTTGATGCCGGCTTTGCGCGCCAGCTGGTAGCCGAGCACGACGTGACCTTGCAAAATGCCCCGACGGCTGCGCTTCACCGACAGCGTGCCCTCATACTCGATCACTTTGCCTGTATCATGAAGCAGGATACCGGCGAGCGCGAGATCACCGTCGACTTCCGGGTAGAGCGGCAGCAGCGCACGGCAGCAGCGCGCCATGTGCACCGTGTGTTCGAGCAGGCCGTGACGATAAGCGTGGTGCATCGACACTGCCGCAGGCGACCAACGGAAGGCGTCCCCGATTTCTTCGAACACTCCACGCACGGTCATCCGCAGTTCGTCGTGCGCGATCGTATCGATGAATCCGGTAAACTCCGCCCAGAGCGCCTCCGCGCTTTCGGGAGCGGTTTCGACCAGGTTCTCCAGGGCGCGGGGCAGCGCCGCGAGCTCTTCCTCCGATACCAGCAGGGCCTTCCCTAACCGCGGTGAAAGGCGCCCCTGATAGAAATCCACTTTCCCCTCGACGCGCACGGCCGCGCC
>JAEYQF010000009.1 GCA_023410155.1 Verrucomicrobiota bacterium
AACCAGTAGGAATGAGAAGGCGTGAGGCATCCGCGCGAGAGCGCGGGTGTCAAAGACACGCCTTATGAACACAAACTCATACACGATAGGATTGGATCTGGGGGATCGGCGGCATCACGTGTGCGTCCTCGATGGAGCGGGTGGGACAGTGGCGGAGGAAGTGATGCCGAACACGCGCGAGTGTTTGACGACGCTGGTGCAGCGTTTCCCCGGAGCGACGGTGGTGATGGAGACGGGGACGCATAGTCCGTGGGTCTCGCGGCACCTGGAAGCGCAAGGGCACCGCGTCGTAGTGGCCAACGCGCGCAAGCTGCGGGCGATCTCGCAAAGTCACACGAAGAGCGACGCGGAGGATGCGCGGATGCTGGCGCGGCTGGGCCGCGCGGACGTGCAGTTACTCAGTCCGGTGAAGCATCGCAGCGAAGAAGCCCAGCGAGCGCTGCTACGGATCAAAGTGCGGGAAACGCTGGTGCGCTCGCGGGTGAACCAGACGAACAGCGTGCGATTCCTCCTGAAAAGCCTCGGGCTGAGCGTGCCGTCCGGCAGCAAGGCGATGACCTTTACCCGCAAACTGCGTCCGATGCTCGATCCCGCCACTTGTGCGCTGGTGGAGCCATTGCTCGCGATGATCGATGTCCTCAACGCGACGATTGCCGCCCTCGACGATGAACTGGAATCCTTCGGTCGCGAGCGTTACCCGGCTACCACGCGCCTGCGACAGATCCCCGGTGTAGGTCCACTGACCGCCCTCGCGTTTGTGCTGACGATCGAGGATCCCGCGCGGTTTGCGCAGGCCCGCTCGGTCGGGGCGTATCTCGGGCTGGTGCCGCGACGGGATCAGTCGGGCAACACGGACAAACAGCTGCCGATCACGAAGGCCGGGCATACCCAGTTGCGGTGTCTCCTGGTCAACTGCGCTCACTATATCCTCGGCCCGTTTGGGCCGCCGTCGCGGTTGCGCGAAGCGGGGGAGCGAATCGCGGCACGAGGGGGCAAGTCCGCGAAGAAACGCGCGGTGATCGCGGTCGCACGCAAGCTGGCGGTCACACTCCTCGCTTTGTGGAAAAACGACGCCGACTACGAGGCGCTGCCCCAAGCCGCATGAACCCTTTCCCCAGATCACGTCCTTTTGGTCACTGCGATGTAGCGCCAGCATGACTCCTCCGGAACCAATGCGATAACCAGTAAGCAGGACCGCCCCAACTCTCCCGAACCAACGGACTCCTCCCTGCACCGCGCAGCCGATTGACGCTGCCACCTCGAGTGCGTATGGAAGCCTGATCAACCGGGAACCTCAGGACCGAAACCTGCCCAGCGAACTCACCAAAATGGTGAACCATTTTATATATTACTCTCGACACGCCTTCTCATGGAAGGCGCTACAGCGAACGCTTCTGCTTCTCGTGCCCGGTGCCAAGCACAGGCGTGGGTCAGCCTCACGTCGGGGGCTGGGGCGCTGACCTTTCTGACTGACGGCCGGAGGAGCGTCTCGAGGAGCTTTCGGCAGGCGGAAAGCGGGAGACGAACGCTTCGATAGGCACGCCGCACCTTCGCACAGCGATAGATTGCGCGTCCGGGTTTAGCGGCGACGCGGCGCGTTTTTCGCCGCGCGGGGAGGCCTCGCTGAGGGTTGCGCCCGTTGGTCAATGGCCTAAGACCGAGCTGATCTGTAGCGTTTGGCCGTTTTTATGAACATCAAAGAGGCTCAAGCTGATATGCGACACGCCTACCTCGGCGGTGCCCCCGGCTTGGGGGCTTCCGCAGTGGTGTGGCTGCTTGCTGGCGTGCTGACCGTTTTGCGTGACCCCAAGGCAGGGATGCTCGCGTTGGTCATTGGTGGTATGTCGATTCACCCGCTGGCTGTTCTGGCTTGCAGGCTCCTCGGTCGACCTGGTGCCCACCGGAAGGAAAATTCTCTCGCCCCGCTCGCGCTCGAGAGCACTGCCATTTTGCTGCTCGGTGTATTCCTGGCCTTCGTGCTGTCCGGGTTCCGGGTCGAACTGTTTTTCCCTGTGATGCTGATCGTGATCGGCGGACGATACCTCACGTTTCAGACGCTCTATGGGTGGCGCACCTACTGGTTTTGCGGCATCATCTTGGCGGTATTGGGAGTCTTCGCCGCGATGTTTGGCTTCCCTGTTGTGGTGAGCGTGTTTGGAGGAGCGCTGATCGAAGCAGCGTTCGCTCTGTTGGTTTTTGCCCGGGCTCGCGGGGAGCGACCAGCGCCTTAGCCGAGGCGCGAAGGGCCAGGGCGTTTGCTTGGCGGATCCGTGCTAACGCGCGTGAGCCTCGGCGTGGAAATCCTCCACGGTTCGCGGCGCGGCAGGGCGCGTTTTGCGCGGATGATCAAAGTGTGTCACTTTCTTCCATGGACGAAGACCTTGAGCATTTCAGCAGGGAGGAACTGATTCGCGAAGTTCAGAAGCTCCGAGCAGGGATTCGTGAGCATCGCGATAGCAGCAAACACGAGCTGTGCTGGCATCATCCGCAGTTGTGGGGCCTGTTGCCGGAGCGAATCGATCCTGAGATCGCGGTGCCTGCGTGGCCGCAATTCCTGCGCGGTTGCCTGCGATACCGTGAATCGTTGGATCGCCAGCGGCCCGATGCGCCGCGGGTCAATGAGGATTATTCGTCCGGGAACGCCTAGGATTGCAGCCAAAGTGCAGGTTTGACATGGCAGTTCGATGGCTTGGCGCAATCGAGCACGCGGAGAGCCGTCTTGCACACCCATCGATGAAGCTCTGGCCCATAGCCCGTAATGGAACCGTGGATACACCACTCGTGCTCCCAGGGGCCGCGGAGCCGGTCCTGGCCATGGTGACGACCCTCTATCGCACGGTGGAGTATCGCAAGCCGTGGATCGCCTATCTGGCGAGTGAGGGAGACCGGGTCGTAGGCACCTGCGCCTTCAAGAGCGCTCCGGACGACGGCAGGGTAGAGATCGCCTACTTCACCTTTCCGGAGCACGAGGGCCAAGGCGTGGCCACCCGCATGGTCGCAGGTTTGCTGGATCTTGCGCGGGCGGAGTCGCCGCGACTGATCGTCGCCGCCCAGACCCTGCCGCAGGAAAGCGCCTCGACTCGTATCTTGCGGAAGCATGGCTTTGAGTTTCACGGGTCGGTGCAGCACCCAGAAGATGGTCTCGTTTGGGAGTGGCGACGTGCCGCCAGTGCGAACGAAACGTAGGCCTGTGCCGCAGCTAGGCGTGTATTCGTCATCTCTGATTGATTTTTCGATGCAGCGCGTGCGCCGATCGCGCGGGGTCGTTCACTTTTCGTCGAGGGAGGATCGTCTCACGAGATTGCACCATGATCTTTGAGTGCTCGTTTTCGGCCGGGACGACGACTACCCCTTACGCAGAGCTTACCCACCCGGAATGACCTTATGGCTGATGACGACGCGCAGATTTACCTGGCGCCTCACGACCTAGAGTGGACGCGGCTTTTTGCCGAGGAGCGCGAACAGCTGCAACACGTGCTGAGCCCGTGGTTGCGAGGGCCAATCGAGCACGTCGGAAGCACGGCGGTGCCAGGGTTGGTGGCGAAGCCTGTGATCGACATCATGGCGGCGGTCGGGACGCTTGAGGAGTCGAGGGACGCGATTGTTGCGTTGCAGAGCTTGAACTACCTCGATGCACCCTACCGCGAGGACGTGGAGCACTGGTTCTGCAAGCCGCGGCCTTCGTTCAGGACGCACCATCTTCATCTGGTTCCTCATGGCAGCCCTACTTGGATGGCGGTGATCGCTTTTCGGGACAGGCTTCGCGAGGCCCCGGCGGTGGCGAACGCGTATGCGGATCTCAAGGTTCAACTCGCCGCGTCATTCCGGCACGACCGGGAAGCTTATACGGCAGGGAAGGGTGCATTCGTCGCACGGGTCCTTGGCGAAGCGCCTGGAAGCTCGGAGGTCCGATGACAGACAAAGCTGCGGCCGGCGGCAGTCAACATCGCTGCTGTCAGGAATCCTGCTGGGTGAAACCGCGTAGGAGGAACGTGAATGGACGTTGACGATCGATGTAGGCGGAGCGCCGAGCGAAATGGACAAAGTATACAAAAAGGACATCCCGACGTATAAAGACGCCCTCGTGGATCTGAGGCGGGAGTTCTCACACCTTCAGACGTCGACCGATTGGACCAAGCTCCGCGTCGAACCGCTGCTTGAGCATGTGATACGGTTGGAGCGTTTGCTGCGTGCGCCGAAGTTTTCAAAGGAGACCGCACGCTTGCGAAACGGCGTTGCTATGTTTCACGCCGACTTGGTTTATCTCAGGGCAAACCTCAAAGCGCTGAAAGAGATAATCTCGATCGAGAGCGGTCGGCGCGGGGCAACAAAGGACCTGAAGCGCTCCACGCGCGTGCGATCGCGAAAATCGGTGCTCGGCACCCGGCCGCTCGCTGCCGCCCTTCCTCAGGATAAATGATTCGGCCGCGGAGCTTCTCACAGAGTCATGGCGAAATACCTTATTTCTTTTCCGAGTGCAGCCATGGTCGTGCCCGAGGGCGAGTGGCAGGCGGTGGTTCACGACGCCCATGCCGTGATCGACGAGGCCAAAGCGGCCGGCGTGTATGTTTTTGGCGGAGGGATCGACGAGTCGGTGCAGCCGGTGCTCGTCTCGGCTGACGGCGCGGTAACGGCCGGCGGTTACCCTTGGGCGCCGTCGTTGGATGGTGGATTCACCGTGCTGGAGCTGCCCTCGCGTGAGGACGCCGTCCAGTGGGCCGCACGTATAGCGAGATCTTGCCGTTGCGCGCAGGAGCTTCGCGTTTTCCAGTTTGATCCGCAGTCCTAGCGCGTGATCAGCGGGCCTGCGCGCCACCAGAGATGCAGGATTCGCTGTCAGGCTCGACCGCCGAACGAGCAGTGGTCGTCGAGGTCCAGAAAGTCGAAACGCGTCTTGATGTCCTCACGATCGGGGTGGAGACGCCGCATGGATTCGGCGAAGTCCTCCAAGGTTTCAGAGTCGCTGTCGACCGCTCTCTTCGCTTGGTGATCGCTCCACGCTGCGATCTCCCAAGCCTGCCGTTTGTATTCTGCGTGCGATTCGATCCACGCCAGGATTTCGGCGTCTCCGCCCCCCTTTGCGATGAATGCCTTGAGTGCACCATGGTCGATACCCACGAATCGCAGGAAGTGCCCGTTCATCCCCTCAGGCCCATCATAGTAGTCGCCGAGCGTCCCAGCTAGCGCCGCACGAGCCTTGTCGATCAATCTCGGGAGGATCACATAGCCGCCGAGACGAACATAGCAGCTGCGAGGTGGTCGTCGGGTGAGATCGTAGGGGCTTGCGGCGTTCATCTTGATTTGGAACACGGCCGTCGAGATTTGTCCCGTCCCGCGCGCTTCGGCGGTGCTTCGCGAGTCCCGAGGCGGAGCCGCGTTCATGTCCGGACCAGGCGATCTTCTCCCAAGGGTCGCGGAATCCTCCGGCCCAAGTTGACACTCTTGTATGTGCCTCTCGCAGAATGGTCGGGGCGGTGAGATTCGAACTCACGACCTCAACGTCCCGAACGTAGCGCTCTACCAGGCTAAGCTACGCCCCGATTCGTCTGCGGAGCTCGGTGGCTCCAGTGGAGGGCGGAGGAAAAGACAGCAGTCTAGCTACGGCAAACAAAATCGCGTGCTACTGGCGCGTCCGGACGGGAAAATTTTTGTCGCACGGGCCGTGGCGGTTCGGGTGTGCTCGGTGTTTCCCCAATCAATCTCATGCAGCCAAAAAAAATCGCATTCCTTACCGCCGGCGGACTCGCTCCGTGCTTGAACGCAGCGGTGGCCGGACTCATCGAGCGTTACTCGCGCGTCGCCCCCCAGATTGAGCTGATATGCTATCGCAGCGGCTACAAGGGGCTGTTGCTTGGCGACAGCATCAAGGTGTCTCCCGAGATGCGCGCGTCGGCTTCGGTGCTGCGGCAACATGGCGGAAGCGCGATCGGAAACAGCCGCGTCAAGCTCACCAACGTGAAGGACTGTGTGAAGCGGGGATTGGTGAAAGAGGGACAGGATCCCCGCAAGGTGGCGGCGGATCAACTGGTGCGGGATGGGGTGGACGTTTTGCACACGATCGGCGGTGACGATACGAACACGGTGGCTGCAGATCTAGCCGCTTACCTCAAAACCAACGGCTACAACCTCACGGTGATCGGGCTCCCGAAAACGATCGATAACGACATCATTCCGATCCGGCAGAGCCTGGGAGCATGGACGGCCGCGGAAGAGGGCGCGTCGTTCTTCGAACATGTGGTCGCGGAGCATGGCGCCAACTCGCGGATGCTGATCATCCACGAGATCATGGGGCGGCATTGCGGTTGGCTGACGGCCCAAACGGCGCGCGTCTATCAAGACCGGCTAGCTAAGCAGGCTTACGCTCCGGGACTGGGGCTAAGCCGGGAGCGGTTGTCCGTGCACGGGGTATTTGTCCCGGAACTCCACTTGGACATCGAAGCGGAGGCGGCGCGTCTGAAGAAGAACATGGACGCACAGGACAACGTGAATCTGTTTATCAGCGAGGGTGCAGGCGTTGACAGCATAGTTGCGGAGCTGACCGCCCGAGGGGAGGAAGTGCCTCGCGACGCCTTCGGTCATGTGAAACTCGATGCGGTGAACGTCGGCAAGTGGTTCGGCGACCGATTCGCCAAGATGCTCGGAGCCGAAAAGGTGCTCGTGCAGAAAAGCGGGTATTACGCTCGCGCGTCGGCAGCCAACACCGCTGATCTGGAGCTGATTGACCGATGTGTCGCTCTCGCGGTGGACACCGCGCTGGGTGGCGGCGCCGGCGGAGTGACGGGAGAAGATGAGGAGCGGGGTAACGAACTCCGGGTGATCGAGTTCCCCCGGATCAAGGGGGCCAAGCCCTTTGACGTAAACGCACCGTGGTTTGCGGAATTGCTTCAATCGCTCGGCCAGGATCGAGTGGCGGCTGCTCCGCACTGAGGCGTCGGGAGCATTGATCGAAGTGGCGCCCGTTCATTCGGGCGCCTTTTTTTTGCCGCGTATGCGACACGCCCGCAG
>JAEYQF010000086.1 GCA_023410155.1 Verrucomicrobiota bacterium
CACCTGCTCGGCGATCTGTGGTCGCCCGCGATCGTCGGTTATCTGTCCGATCGCACCGGAAGCCTCCAACAAGCCGTGCTGATCCTACCGCTCGCGCTGGTGGTGAGCGCGGCGTTGTGGATCGCGCTCGCGAGACTACGTCCGAATCCAGCCGCACCGTGATGCGACCCGGTCCGCACCTTGGCTCGACACGGTGCGCACTTGGTCACGACCGTGTCCGCACCTTGTCCCGACTCGGGACGCAATGAGTCCCGACTCGGGCCGCACACAGGCACGACTCGAGCGGGACAATGGCTCGAATCAGGCCTTGAGGATCTCGGCGAGTTTGGAGGCGTCTTTGCCGCCGCCCATGGCAAAGTCGGGTTTGCCGCCGCCTTTGCCGCCGAGTTTGCCCGCGAGTTCGCCGATGAGTTTGCCAGCTTGGAAACCGGCCTTGATCGCGGCGGGCGAGCAGAACGCAACGAGGCTCGGGCGATCACCGAAGACGGCGCCGAGCGTGACCACGCCTTCGCCGATCTTGGCGAGCACTTGCGAACCGATGGAGCGGAGATCCTCGGGCGTGCCCGCGGTGACGACGCTCGAGACAAACTTGAGCCCGTCGCGCTCGATCGCTTTTGAAGCGAGTTCATCGGCGAGGCCGGCGGCGGCTTTTTGCTGAAACGCCTTTAGCTGCTTCTCGATCTCCTTCTGGTGCGCGAGCAGCGACTCGAGTTTCTTGGCGACGTCGTTGGGACCCGCGGAGAGTTGCGAGGCAACGGCGGAGAGGGCGGCTTCGCGTTGCGCGATGAAGTCGAGCGCAGCTTGTCCGGCGACGGCTTCGATGCGTCGCGTGCCGGCCGCGATAGCCATCTCGGCGACGACTTTCACCACGCCGATCTCGCCAGCAGTCGCGACGTGCGTGCCGCCGCAGAGTTCGCGGCTGTAGCCACCGATGTCGACGACGCGGACGAACTTGCCGTATTTGTCGCCGAAGAAGGCGAGGGTGCCCTCGGGTTTCTTGTCGAACTCGGTCTCGTAGGTTTCGACGCGCGCGTTATCGAGGATCTTCTCGTTGACGAGTTGCTCGACCTCGCGGATCTGCGCGGGCGTGAGGGCCTCGAAGTGGGAGAAATCAAAACGCATGCGCTCCGGCGTTTTTGATGTGCCGGCCTGACGAACGTGGGTGCCGACGATCTTGCGCAGCGCCCAGTGGATGAGGTGCGCGGCGGAGTGGTGGCGGCTGATGGCGCGACGGCGGAGGATGTCCACGGCGAGTTCGGCGGTGAGGCCGGCGCGCAAGTGGAGAGTGGAGAGTTGAGCGTTGAGAGCGGAATCCAGCTTGTGCAGGTGGCGGCCGGATTTGTCCTTCACCGTATCCACAATCTGGATAAGCTGTCCGTTGATGAGCGCGGTGCCGATGTCGCCCGCCTGGCCGCCCATCTCTCCGTAGAACGGAGTCTGATCGAAAACGAGAAACGTGTCCTTCTCGGTCTTCACGATGTCGACGAGCGTCGCGGCGGAGGCGAGTCGATCGTAACCGACAAACTTCGTGGGCTGGAGATCGCCGGCGGCTTCGCCCTCAGTGGCGGCCACGATGATTTCCTTTTTCTGCGCGGCGCGGGCGCGTTCGCGCTGTTGCTCCATGAGCTTTTCGAACTCGGCCGTGTCGACGGTGAGTCCGCGCTCGGTCGCAAGGAGCTGCGTCATGTCGAGTGGGAAGCCGTAGGTGTCGTAGAGTTCGAAGGCGGTCGCACCGGTCACCGAGCCGGAGCTCGCGGCCTTTGTGAAGATGTTCAGACCTTTCTCCAACGTCCGTCCGAACGACTCCTCTTCGCTGCGGATCACGCGGCGGATGATGTCCTGTTGCTGCACGAGTTCGGGGAAGACCGGGCCGAGCGATTCGACGACGGGCGCGACGAGTTGTTCGAAGAAGCCGGTCTGCAGGCCGAGTTTCTTTCCGTAGAGAATGCCGCGGCGGAGGATGCGGCGGATGACGTAGTTGCGGCCTTCGTTGCCGGGGAGAATGTTGTCGGCGATGGCGCACGAGATGGTGCGCGCGTGGTCGGCGAGCACGCGAAAGGCGACGTCGATGTTCTCCTGCTCGGTGAGGCCCTCGCGCTTCGTCGGGACGGTCGCGGTGTAGGTCTTTTTGGAGAGCTCGGCGACTTTCTTGAAGAGCGGGGCGAAGACGTCGGCGGCGTAGTTCGACGGGTCTTTGGAGAATTCCTTGAACCCGTTCGTCGTCGCGTAAATCCCGGCGACGCGCTCGAAGCCCATGCCAGTGTCGACGTGTTTCGCGGCCAGCGGCGAGAACGTGCCGTCGGCGTTGGCGTTGAACTGAATGAAGACGTGGTTCCAGATTTCGATGCAGCGGGGCGAGGAGGAGTTGACCAGCTTGCGACCCTCGGCCTCGTCGTCGGACGGGAGGAGGTTGAAGTGGATCTCCGAGCACGGGCCGCAGGGGCCGGTGTCGCCCATCATCCAGAAATTATCCTTCTTGTTGCCGTGAACGATGTGGACCTTGGGGTCGAGTCCGGCGCGGGTGAAGATGCCGGCCCAGATGTCGTAGGCTTCTTGGTCGAAGTCGGCGGGATCGCCCTTGGCCTTGTCGGGTGAGTAAACCGTCGCGAAGAGGCGCTTCGCCGGGATACCCCAGACTTTGGTGATGAGTTCCCAGCCCCACTCGAGCGACTCCTTCTTGAAGTAGTCGCCGAAGGACCAGTTGCCCAGCATCTCGAACATCGTGTGGTGGTAGGTATCGAAACCCACGTCCTCGAGGTCGTTGTGCTTACCACCCGCGCGGATGCACTTCTGCGTGTCCGCGGCGCGCGTGTCCTTCGACGGGCGGACGCCGGCCCACTTGGAGACGTCGGGCGCTCGATCGCCGAGGAAGATCGGCACGAACTGATTCATGCCGGCGTTGGTGAAGAGGAGTCCGGGCGAGTCCGGCAGCAGCGACGACGACGGCACGATCGTGTGGCCCTGGGCGGCGAAGAAATCGAGGAAGCTCTGGCGGATCTCGGCGGAGGTCATGAGAGGGTGAACGGCTAACAAATAACACCGGCCGGACCGCGGAAAGGATTATTTCGGCGGGTGGAGCTCCCACCTCGCATGCACGACAGATTTCCTGAACCGGCCGGATACGATCGCGGAAGCATTCCGCACACTTCAAGCTGGTGAGGCGGCGACCTACCGTGTCTTATCGCAAAGAATGAGCACGCTTCGTCAACGCGCGGCTAGGCAGGCCGCAAAACGAGCCGATAAGTTAGTATCATGAAGGTGAGTCCGTCGGAGCACGCGGGGCATCCCAGCGCATGAAAACGTGGAGATCAGACGAGCGTCGCGCGGATGACCACCGCGCCCGGGGCGGCGGCTGGGTCGGCGTCCGGGTTGTGGCAGTCTACGCGGTCGTGGGCGCCTTGTGGATTCTGTTTTCGGATCGGTTGATGATCGCGCTCGTCCGGGATGCCGAGTTGCTGGAGCGCGCGGCCATCGCCAAGGGATGGTTCTTCGTGGCTGTCACGTCCGCGCTGCTCTACGGCCTGCTCAAACGCGAGTTTTGGCGGTGGGAGGAGCAGGCGCGCAAACGACGTGACGCCGAGTCGGCGCTGCGTGAGCGCGAGCGCGATCTGGAGCGGGCTCATGAAATCGCCCGACTGGGTCAATGGTCTCTCGATCTGCGCACGGGCATTTTCTCGACTGACGTCCGTGGCGGGCGCGTTCTGGGTGTGGCGCCGGGAGAGCATCCGAGCTCGGACCTTCTCGCGATGGTGCATCCGGACGATTTCGAGCGGGTGCAACGGACTTGGTCCGCGGCATTGGCGGACGGCCTCTATTTCACCGAGTATCGTATGCTGGACGGCAACGCCGTCCGGTGGGTGCATGTGCGGGCAGAGTTTCAGCGTGACACGGATGGCGTGGCGATCTCTGCGGCCGGCACGGTGCAGGACGTGACCGCCGTGAAAGCTTCGCTGACGGCGCTGCGTGAGTCGGAGGAACGGTTCAAGCAGGTCGTCGAAAACATCGACGAAGTTTTCTGGATCCTGGATGCGACCAGGACACGCGTGCTTTATGTCAGCCCTCGCTTCGAGACCGTCTGGGGACGGCCGCTGCGCGAGGTCCACGATTTCGAGTCTAATCTTTTGAGCGCGATCCACCCTGCCGATCGGGACCGAGTGAAGGCCTCGATGCGGGACCGTTTCGATTCCGGAAGCTACCACGAGGAATTTCGAATCGTGCGGCCGGACGGCTCCATTCGCTGGGTTCGCAGCCGGGCGTTTCCGGTGCGCGACGAGGAGGGGCGGATCGTCAGCTTCGTGGGCATGTCAGGTGATTTCACCGAACGGAAGAGCCTCGAGGAACAGTTCCTCCGCGCCCAGCGGCTTGAAGCGATCGGCACCCTCGCCGGAGGCGTGGCGCACGATCTCAACAACATCCTCGCGCCCGTGCTGATGTCGGCCGGCCTGCTGCAGGACACCGCCCGGGACGAGCGCGACATGCGCATGTTGAAAATGATCGAGCAAAGCGCGCACCGGGGGGCCGATATCGTGCGCCAACTGCTCACGCTCAGCCGCGGCACCGACGGCGAGCGCGCTCCGCTGCACCTGCGGCACCTGGTGAAGGAGATGACGGGTATCATGCGCGAGACTTTCCCGCGCGACATCGAGTTGGAGGTGGATGTGCCGGGTGATTTGCCGCCGGTGGTGGGTGACGCGACGCAGCTGCATCAGGTCCTGATGAACCTCTGCGTGAATGCGCGCGACGCCATGCCCAAGGGAGGCCGACTGAAAATCCGCGCCGGTGAACGGACGATCAAGGCAGGCGAGACGATCGTTTCGCCCGACCAGCGGCCGGGTCGATTCGTTTGTCTTTCCGTAGCGGATACGGGGACGGGTATCGCGCCCGAGTATCTGTCGAAAATCTTCGATCCGTTCTTCACCACCAAACC
>JAEYQF010000249.1 GCA_023410155.1 Verrucomicrobiota bacterium
CCGCGACCTCGTTCGCACACCCGCTCGACTCGAGCCGCACTCGGTCGCGACCCGATCCGCACTCAGGCACGCCTCCTGCCAGCGGCTGGCGTCTTCAAGCGCGTCAGCCCGCGAGCCGCGGCTTTACGCGCTCACCCAACCGCCGTAAACCAGCGGGCCAAATCCAGATGAGCCTCAAGACTCGCTTCCTCGTCCTCCTGGGGCTCGTGCTCGCGATCTTTGTTGGCTCGTTCATCGCGATGCGCCGCGTCGAGTTGCATGCGATCGACCGCATCCTCAAGAGCACGGCCGAGGACCGGCAGGAAAACCTGGATCGAATTGTCGACCTCGTCGGGGAAAAACTGCGCACGTTCTCCACCGATTATTCCATGTGGGACGACATGCTGGCCTTCACGCGCTCGCGCGACGCGCAGTGGGCCGCGATCAACATCGACGCGCCGCTGGTCACGTTTGACGCGACGGCCGCCTGGGTTTTCGCCACCGATGGCTCCCTGATTTATCAGGCCGCTCGCGAACCGGAACTCGCGGCCGATCTCGCCGCGCTCCTGCCGCCGGAGCGGGTGCGTGCGATCACCGCTCGCCTGACGATGCCGCACTTCTTCGCCGAGATTCCCTCCGGGGTGCTCGAGATTCGCGGTGCGCCGATCCTGCCATCGGACGACTTGCAACGCGAACAGCCGGCCAGCGGCTGGTGGTTCGTCGCGAAGCGGTGGGACGCATCCATGTTCCGCACGCTTGCCCGGCTGACCGACAGCGAGGTGAAACTGGCCCGTCCAGGTGAACCGCCCCCGTTTCCACCTCATCCGTTCTCGGTGCAGTTTCGCCACGAGCTCCGCGACCACCGCTCGCGTCCGATCGCGGTGCTGCACTTCGACCACCACGTCGAGCGAATCAGCGAGGTCCTGAGCGCCGATCGCGGCGAACTGCTTTTATTCATCGGCTACGGGCTGCTCTCGATCGCGATCGTCGTGCTTGCCCTACTCCGCTGGGTCATCCGGCCACTGGAGGAAGTCGGCGAGAGTCTCGCCTCGGGCGATCTCTCGCCCGTCAGCCGGTTGCGCGTGCGCACCGATGAGATCGGCGCCGTGGCGCAGTTGGTGGAGACCGCGGCCGCGCAACGCGTGTCGCTCGAGTCGCTGCTCACCGAACGTGCCCGGCTGGGACGCAATCTCCACGACAGCGTGATCCAGACGATCTACGCCTGCGGCATGGGCATCTCGAGTGCCCGTGTATTGCTGCGCCAGGATCCCCCCACGGCGGAGCGCCTGCTCGACGAGACCAGCGAGCAGTTTAATGCCGTGATCCAGGAATTGCGGAGCTACATCATGGGGCTTGAGCCGGAGGATCTGCAGCGGCGGACTTTTCGCGAAGCGGTGCAGGCGATGGCGGACTTCTTCCGCGCCACGCAGCCTTTCGAAGCCGAGATCGACATCAACGAGGCCGTGGTCCGCACGCTCACGCACGCGCAGCGGGTCAACATCCTTCATGTGATCCGCGAGTGCCTCAGCAACGCCCTGCGCCACGGCAAGGCGCGGCATGTGCACGTGGCGCTCTCCGCCCAAGCGGACGGTTTCCTCCTCACGGTCAGCGACGACGGCTGCGGTTTCGATCCACTCGACCGCAGCGCACCCGGCCGGAAGGGACTGGCGAATTTGGGCGATCGCGCGCATGATCTGGGCGGGACCTTGCGCATCGATTCGTCACCCCTTCAAGGCACCCGAATCCAAGTCTCCATCACCCCGTCTTCCCCGATCGTATGACTTCCCCGGTCAAGCCCGTCCGCCTTCTCATCGTGGACGACAGTGTATTGGTTCGCGAAGGTATCCGCACGGTGCTCTCGGTGCAGGGCCGCTCGGCCAACGTCGAAGTCGTCGGCGAGGCTGGCACGGCCGCCGATGCCGTCTCCCGGGCGCGCGAGGTGAATCCCGATCTCGTGCTCATGGACATCCGGCTGCCCGACCGCTCCGGGCTCGAGGCCTGCAAGGATATCCTCCGCGAACTCCCGGCCACGCGCGTGCTCGTGCTCACGTCCTTCAGCACCGACGACCTCATCTACGAGGCCGTGGTCGCGGGCGCGCAGGGCTACATCATGAAGGAGATCGATCCGCCTGGGCTCATCAAGGCGATCATCGATGCCGCCGCCGGCCGCTCCGTGCTGGGCCCCGAGATCGCCAATCGGGTGCTCAATATCGTCCGCGACGGGCGCAACAAATCTCCGGGAAACGATATCTCCGTCCTCTCCGCCCAGGAGAACCGTGTGCTTTCGCTCGTCGCCACGGGGCTCACCAACAAGGAGGTCGGCCAGCGGCTCGGTCTCAGCGAGAACACGGTCAAGAACTACCTCGTGAGCGTCTTCGAGAAGCTCAACGTGAAACGCCGCTCCCAGGCTGCCGCGGTCTACGTGCAGTCCACGCAGGGCAAGTGAGCAACGCCCCCTCCGCCACCCGCGGTGCTCGCAGCGGAGGTGGGGAAAAATTAGCTTTGGGGCCGGTAAGCCGGATTCTGTTCCACGCCTTGCGGCGCTTCGATCGTCATTTCTCTCACGCGCACCTCGCGGCGCGCCTGGTCTCCGAAGAGACTGCGGCATACCCGCGGCTATCGGACGGGCCGCCCAGCCGCCTATTTTGCCTTGCACCGGATGGGGTTTTTCGTGCCGCCGACATTGCTGACGACGCGGTGGGCTCTTACCCCACCTTTTCACCCTTACCTCGCGGTTGCCCGCGCGGCGGTATGTTCTCTGTGACACTTTCCGTCGCCGCGCTTTGAAACGCGACGCCCGCACTTGCCGTGAAGCTCGTGCGGCATCCTGCCCTGCGGTGTCCGGACTTTCCTCTCCGATTTGTTCTAAAACGGATGCGGCGTTACCCGCACCTTGGGATCAAAGAACACGGAGCGACGATCAGGCCCCAAAGCTAAGCCCGCGCCACTGCCCCCCACCCCCACCCCTCGCAAGCCCACACTCACCTGCCCTCCGGCGCCAATCCAGAACGTCATATAATATATGACTTTTGTCCGGGGTTCGTTCTCCGCGGAGTGGGTGGGATCTCGGCGGGTGAATGGGGGAGCGGGGTTGTCAGGGAAAGCCGCGGGTGGAGAGCGCGAAGCGGAGCGCTCTAAAAAAGAAAGGCCTGCGCCCTTCCACGAGCGCAGGCCTGCGGGGCGAGCCCCACGCAACCGAAAACTTTCTACGCGATCTCAGCGTCCTCAGCTTTGCAGGAGCTTGAGCACGGACTGCGGCGTTTGATTCGCCTGCGCCAGCATCGCGGTGCCGGACTGCACGAGGATGTTGTATTTCGCATACTGCGTGGACTCGTGCGCGACATCGACGTCGCGAATGCGCGAGATGGCGGAGGAGAGATTTTCAAATTCCACGCTCAACGTCGTCGCGGCGAGCTCGAGGCGGGACTGCGAAGCGCCGAGGGAAGCGCGCTCGGTAGCGACTTGCTGGATCGCGTCGGTGATCGTGGCGATCACACCGGTATCGCTGAGCGTGATGTCGTAGTCGCCGTCGCTGTCCTGGTTGATCAGGTCCTTCATCGCGCCGCTGCGCAGGTCGGTCTGGCGGATCGTCATCGTCTGGCCCACGGCCTGGCCGATGGTGACGGTGAGAGGAGCCGAGTCTGAACCGAAAAGTGTGATGCCGTTGAAGGCGCCGAGCGGGGTGTCGATGTCGGCCTCACCGCCGATCTGCGCCTGCGTGCCGCCGATCGTATCACGGAGCTGGTCCTGCAACGCCGCAAACTCCTGTTGGTAAAGATCGAGGTCGGTCGTGTTTTTCGTCACGTCCTTGCCGAGGATCGCCAGCTCGCTCATGCGCGAGAGGATCTTCGTCATGCCGCTCATAAAACCGTCGGCCGTCTGGATGTAGGAGATCGCGTTCTGGACGTTGGTCGTGGCGGCCTGCACGCGGCGGTTCTGCGCGTCGAGTTTCTCGGACACCGCGAGACCGGCGGCGTCATCGGAGGGGTTCACGATCTTCGAACCTGACGAGAGGCGCGTCAGGGAGCGGCCGAGCATTTCCTGGCTGGCATTGAGCTGACGGGCGGCCGCGATAGCTTGGATGTTTGTGTTGATGACGCTCATGGCTGGGACGGTTGAAAGGGACGCTACTTTCTTAGGGGGAGCTTGGGAGAGGCGGCTCCATGCAGGCAGCATGCCAGCTTTGCATCTTGCGGTTCTATCGCTTGTTACGTAACTCCCAAACCGCGCCGGAAAAACTTTCCGTCCGTTTCCCTCCGGTTTCCGGCAGCAATTTCCCGCCGTTGCCTCCGTCCGAGCATCGGACCCTGCGGCGGTAAGGGAGAGAGCCGACCAATCGGCTCCGCTGATTGTCGTTCCTGCGGTGCGAGGCGGGCGGCAGCTGGGCGCGACCGCACCCACACCTCGGCGTCACCGCGCACAGACAGGCTCCCGACCCGGTGCGCTCGGTGGCTCGGGTCGGTGCAGACAAAGGCGCGAGTCGCGCCAACGTCAGGGTTTGGTGGCGATCGGTTCGCCGCCCGGCGTAGGCGCCTTGGGCTGGGTCTTCGGCTTGACCGCCAAAATGGGGAGTTCGCCGGCCTTGGGAGCGCGGACGGCGGCAGCCTGGTTGCTGGCCGCAATATCGGTGAGGACTTCCTTGCGGAAAATCGGAACCTCGCGCGGGGCGGAGATGCCGATCTTCACAAAGTCGCCCTCGATGCGGGTGATGCGAATCTCGATGGAATCGCCGATCACGATCGCCTCGTTAACCTTCCGTGAGAGGACGAGCATGGCGGGTGGTGCTTTACGCGATCCGTGCGCAAGCTTGCGCGGGTGAGTGGTCGACGAGCGCGTAGTGCGCGCTGTAGCGGGAGTAGTTGGAGATGACGAGCTGGCGTCCGATCCGCGTGCGGCGATTCACAATGATGGGGCCGACGAGGTTGACGGTGGCCTCCACGGGCTGCTGCTGGCGGAGGGTGACGATGTTGAGGATCATGGCATGCGCCGGGTCCTCGATGCCGAGTTGCTCGGCGTCTTCATCGAAGATCTCGGGCTCATAATCGGCGATGAGGCCGCCGGGCTCCATGACGATGAAGTGGATCGTATCCGGTCCATGGAGACGCAGCCAGAGGAACGGCAGGTGATCGGGCATGTAGAGCAGCTCCGCGCGCTTGTAGGCGGAGAAGCCGATGATGCCCTGCGGCAGCTCGATCTCGTTGGCCGGGGCGGCGCCGAAATCGATCGGTGTGATGTCTGACAGCACTTTCATGGGAAGGGGCGCGGGGTTGGATTACTTGATGTAGTCGAGGAGAGAAAGGTTCATGATCTTGGCCGCAGACGCCAACGCCGCCTGATACGCGGTCTGCGCCTGGCTCAGCTTCACGACGGTGCTGGGCAGGTCGATATCGGCCTCGCCCGAGATGAGGGACTCGAGGTTGGTGGCGCGGGCAGCCTGTTGCGCCTGCGCGGCCTCGATGCGGGCCTGCACACCGCCGGTGTCGGCCATCGCTTCGATGATCACATCTTCGCTCGCGGTCAGCGTGCTCTGGGTGGAGCTGACGGCGGAGGTGTCTCCGGAGCGGAGCGCGTCGCGCAAGGCGATGAGATTGGAGACAAAGGTGGCGATGCCGGCGTTGGTATCGCCGCTGGTGTTCGGCGTGACACTCGACGTTTCTGACAGCGGGATCGCGGCGCGGGACGTATTGCCCACGTAGTTCACCCCGGTGATCTCGCCGGAGACGGGATCGCTGGTGATGGTGAGAGGCGCGGAGGAGGTGACGGTGCCGCCGTAGAGGTAATCGTTGCCGAGCTTGGTGTTGGCAAGTTCCGCCGCTTGTTCGATGAGTTGGTCGACCTCAGCGGCATAGGATTTCATCGCATCGGCACCGATGGCGCTGGTGCCGAGCGTCGCAAGTTCGCCCGCGCGATCGGAGACTTTTTTCAAGCCCTGCAAGCCCGCGTAGCTGGCCTGCGATATGGCCATGGCGCGGTCCGAGTTGTTGATGTATTGAGTGAGCTGGCGCTGCTCGCTTTGCAGGTTGAGCACGCGGCCCATCGCGGCTGCGTCGTCCTCGGGATTGACGATGCGGCGGCCCGTGGCGACCTGGTTCTGAAGCTTGGCCTGGTCGACCGTCAGTTGCTGGATCTGACGAATCATCGCGTCGGAGACGGAGTTACTGGCGATGCGCATGGCGAGGGGTGGAGCGGCGGTTCAGGTTAGCGACCGAGCTGATTCACGACGACGTTCAGCAGGTCATCGATGGTCTGGAACACGCGCGACGAAGCCTGGAACGCGCGCTGAAATTTCATGAGGTCTGCCATCTCCTCATCGAGATTCACCCCGCTGACCGTGTCGCGCTGGGTCCGGACGAGCGTCTCGATGTTGTTCTGGTCGGTGACACGGGTGTTGGCTCCCGCGAGCGCCTGCCCCAGATCGCTGACCGTGCGCGAATAGAAGGCGCGGAAGGTGCCATCAATCTCGTCCGCCGGCGTGGCGAAACTGGTGGTGGCGAGCCGCGCGATCGCGAGCGCGATGGTGTTGTCGCCAGAGCCGCCGGTGCCCGCGGTGAGCGTCGCGGGGGTGATCGCACTATCGAGCCGGATCGTGGCCGCCGTGGTGCCGCCGGTGTTGAAGAACGCGCCACCGTAAGCGGAGTTGACCGAGGAAACGAGCTGGGCGGCGAGTGCGTCGAGGTTGGTGCGGACGGTCTGAACCGCGCCGGTCTGAACCGCGCCGTTCTTCGCGCCGTTCTTCGCGTCGAGCGAGCCCTGCATCGAGCCCGAGGTGAGCGTGATCGCCGTGTTGGCCGCACCCGCGGTGATCGCACCGGAGGTGAAGCCGAGCGGATTGGCAACGGAGTCGCCGTCCACGAGGAGGACGTCGTTGCCGTTGGTGTCCTTGACGGAGATCTGGATCTTTCCGTCGGCGATATCGGTGACGGAGAACGGGAGCTTGGCGGCGAGCTTCTCGAGCGCAGCCTGGCGCTGGTCGCGGAGGTCGACGGCCGAGCCGGGATTGTTGACCTCAAAGCGCGTGATCTGGCTGTTCAGGTCGGCGATCGTCGTGAGCAGCGTGTTGGCATCGGACACGTCGCTCGAGACCTGCACGTCGAGATCGCTCTGCACCTGGGCGAGACGTGAATCCGCCAACTGGATACGATCGGTCAGGATGCTAACGCTCTGCAGCAGGGACGCACGTTGGCCGGCATCGGTCGGATTGGCCGCAAGGGCCTGGAAAGCGTTGAAGAACCCGTCGAGCGCAGCGGCGATGCCGGTATCGCTGGAGGTGCTCGCGTCAGAGGTGCTGCTGACGCTCTGGCCGAGACTGGCCTGCGCCCGCTGATAGGCACTCTGCATCGCCGTGTAGTAGGCGGTGAGAGATGATTCGCGGACCACCTGCCGATCGAGCAGCGCATCGCGCAGCTGCTTCACCCCCAGAGCCTCGAGGCCGAGACTTTGCGCACCATCCGGGGTGACAACCGTGCCGCGATCGCCGTAGATCACGCGCTGGCGCGCGTAGCTGGTGTTGTTGACGTTCGCCAGGTTCTTACCCGCGATCTCAATCGAGCGGCTGTGCGCCGACATCGCTTGGACGGAGGAGTTGAGACTGGCGAAGAGGCCGGACATGGGAAATTTTCGATTTCGGATTCTTGATTTTCGATTTCAGGAAGGACGATCGGCGGCGCGGGTGGTGGCTGGGCTCAATCGAAAATCGAGGAGAGAAAATCCAAACTGACTTCAGCCGGC
>JAEYQF010000257.1 GCA_023410155.1 Verrucomicrobiota bacterium
CGGCAATTCGTTTGGTGCGAGGGCAGGCGAGACGCGCGGACGAGGGCGGGTGGAATCCAGCGTCGGACATGCTGAACGTGGACGAGTTGGGTCGCGTCGACGCGGTGGTGAATCTGAGTGGGGAGAACATCGCGTCGGGGCGGTGGACGCGTGAGCGACGAAAGCGCATCGTGGAGAGTCGGGTCGGATCCCTGAGAACGTTGCGACGAGCGCTCGAGAGGATGTCGGTGCCGCCACAGGTCGTGGTGAGTGCGTCCGCGGTCGGGATTTACGGCGACCGGGGTGACGAGGTTCTCACCGAAACATCCACGCGAGGGCAGGGGTTCTTGGCCGACGTGTGCGAAGCATGGGAGGAGCACGCCGTCCGCATTGCCCAGTTGGGAGTGCGAACGGTGCGGCTACGTCTAGGTGTGGTCCTCGCGCGTGAAGGCGGCGCCTTGCCCAGGCTGCTGCCGCTCTTCCGTGCCGGTCTTGGCGGCCGGGTGGGAAACGGCCGACAATGGATGAGCTGGATCTCGCTCGTGGATGCGGTGGGAGCGGTTGCGCACGCGATCGAGTGCGCCGAACTCGCAGGCCCGGTAAATGCAGTCGCTCCGAGAGCGGTGACTAACTTGGAGTTTACCCGCACCGTCGCGGCATGGCTGCGCCGACCGGCATGGTTGCCTGCGCCCGCCTTCGCATTGCGACTCGCGTTTGGCCAGATGGCGCAGGAGACGCTGCTCGCCAGTGCGAGAGTCGAACCGGCGGAACTGATCCGCTCCGGCTATCGGTTTCGCGATCCAGATCTTGGGGCAGCGCTAAGCTCCATTCTACAGAGTGGGAAACTCTAGGCTTTTCAACGGGTCGGTTGCGCCTAGCGTCAATCCTCCACTATGCAGAAAACGTTTGTTATCTATAAGCCCGATTGCATGGAGAAGCGTCTCGTTGGGACGGTTCTCAGCCGCTTCGAAGCCGCGGGCTTCGACGTTGTCGGATGCAAAATGACCCGGCTCGCTCCGGCCGTGCTGCGCGAGCATTATGCGCATGTGGCCGACAAGCCTTTTTACCCCGACATCGAAGCTTTCATGAGCTCGCGCCCCGTGATCGTCATGGCGCTGCGCGGCGAGAACATCGTGCAACAGGTGCGCGATCTTCTCGGGCCCACCGATTCGCGCAAGGCGCCGAAGGGCACGATCCGAGGCGACTTCGGCACGGAGATGATGAAGAATGTCGTGCATGCCTCCGATAGCGACGAGAACGCCAAGATCGAACTGGCGCGCTTCTTCAAGCCGGAGGAAATCTTCGCCTGATCCTCGCTTGATGGGCGAGAATCTTTCGGGCCCGGTCTCGCGACCGGGCCTTTTTCTTTACCGCGGCGAAGGCTGGCGTGCATTGACGCGGCTTAACGGCGGGTCAACGGTGACACCATGCGGCACCTTTGTTGGAGAACGCTTGGCACCGCGGCGCTCGCCGCATGGTTGGGCGCCGCTCAAGCGAAGGCAGATGGCCCCGGGGCTTTCCTGAGCTGGTTTTTCGACCGCGACGTGCAGGTCATCACCGTGACCGACATGACCCCGGAGGGGCGGAAACTTCGGCGGCCGACGAAGGAGGCGCCGCTCTATTACGAAGCGCTCGTGCTGGGCTACCGTGACTATGGCCGCTCCATCGCTAATATGGATGTGCCCGACAAACGGGAGATGCTGAAGTTCATCGTGAAGCTGCTCGCCGATCAGGGTTACTATCCAGGCACCGAGAAAAACATGCCGGAGGTTCTCCTCGCGATCGGTTGGGGCATGATCAACGAGCGGCCTGGCGCCGCACTCCGTTTCATGGGCGGTGACAAAGCCGACGTGTTGTGGGAACTCGAAGGCCTTTCGGTTTCGACTGCGCCCCGCGTGCTCACACGCAACATGCGCAGCTCGACGTTGGATCTGATCGTGCAAGCCTCGCGGGAGAACCTGTTCATGATCTCGATCCAGGCGCTGGATCGGGAACTCGCGACCCAAGGCGTCGCGCGATTGCTCTGGCACACTAAAGTCAGCGCGCCGGCGCAGGGTCTCGCGATGACGCCGAGCTACAAGAAGATGTTTCGGGAAGCAGCCCCGCTGCTCGGGCGGGAGACCGGCGGCCCGGTTTGGACCTCGGTGCCCGAGCGGCAGGAAGTGTTCCACTACGGGGAGCTGCGCGTGCTCGATGCAATCGATCCAGATCGTCTGCCGATTACCGACACGGATGACGGACCCAACGCCGTCGGCCCGCGGGCGAAGCAGCGTCGGGAAGAGCAGAAACGCGAGTGATCGCGAGGCGTTGCCCTCGGGACTCAGACTTTCACCGCGAAGAGCTCAGGATGCATCGCGCCGTCGGCGACCTTGTTCACTGTTCCGGTCATCATGATCGAGAAATCGTCGCCGATCTCGATGCCGATCTCGCCTCCCGGCATGTGCACCGTGATCTCGCGATCGACGAGGCCGAGCTTATGCGCGACCGCGGCGGCCGCGCTCGAGCTGCTGCCAGAGGCAAGCGTGTAGCCCGCGCCGCGTTCCCAGATCTCGATGCGGATGTTGGCGCGGTCGAGCACCTGCAGGAACTGAACGTTGGTCTTGCGCGGGAAAACCGGATTCGTCTCGAGATGCGGACCGTATTTGTGCGCAAGCTCCGGAGACACCTCCGGGAGCGGAATCACGCAGTGCGGATTGCCGATGGTGGCCGCGCAGTAGGTGAACTCGCGGTCGAGGATGACGAGCTTCTCGTTGATCACTTCGCGTGGCGCGCCCGTGAGGTTTACCGGAATCTTCGCGCTGTCGAAGCTGACCTGTCCCATCGCGACGGTGATGAGGCGGCCGTTCTCCTTGATCACGGATTTTACGTGGCCGCCGGGCGTTTCGACGGTGAACGCAGGAGACTTGACCAGACTTTGATCCCAAAGAAAGCGGGAGAAAATGCGCAGGCCATTGCCCGATTTTTCGGCTTCGGATCCGTCGGGATTGAAGATGCGCAGAGCAAACTCGCTCTTCTGCGAAGGTAGCGGGCCCCAGAGAATGCCGTCAGAGCCGACGCCGAAGTTGCGGTGGCAGACCACCCGGATCTGATCGATCGTGGGAGCCGGACCCCAGGAGGGAAAATCGCGCGGATCCAGGACGATGTAGTCGTTGCCGAGGGCGTGGTATTTGTGAAATCGCATGGAGAGGAAATGGGGAACCACGATTCCCGCGAAATGAACACGAAAAAATTCACCTCGGCCGGCTGGCATCACGGACGCGGCCAGCAACCCGCTCGCATCCGTGCTAGGGCAGGAACTCGGTCGTGATGGCGCTCTCGGCGGTCACTTTGCCGCGCTTCAGGATGCCGAGTGCCTCGAGCTGCTCGATCTGCTGCGCAAAGCGGGCGGGATCGAGCCGCCCGACGTTTTCGGGGCCGCCGCTCGCGTCCCGGCCGGTCACGAGCTTGCCATCGATGATCATCTGACGGGAGAACATCATGAACTCGTCGGTGTTGTTCGCGTTGGCGCGCTTGAGCGCTTCGTGGGCAGGCGTCGGATCTCCTTCGAGGTAATCGCGCCAGCCGCGGATGTAAGCGCGCACGAAGGCGCGGAGCTGCTCCGGATTTTGCCGGGCGAACTTCCGATTCGTCACAAGCACGGCATAGGCGCGGAAGTCGGCGTCCCATGTCGAGAGGAAGCGCGGCATCTGCGCGCCAGCCTGCACGATGTGATACGGCTCGGCGATGTAGTAGCCCTGCTGGATGGCCTCCTTGTTGCCGAGGAAGGCGGCGACGGAGAAGTTCTGGGGAACTACGTTGAATCTCAGGTCGTATCGCTTTTTTAGATACGTGAGGAAGGCCCACTCCGGTCGGGCGATGATTGTCCTCCCCTGAAGATCCTCGAAGCCGTGCACGTTGCTGCTGGCGTTCACGAGCAAACCGGAGGGATCGTCCTGAAAGACTGCCGCGAACTGAACGACCGGCAGGCCTTCGGCTTGTTGGAGGAGGGTGTTGGTGCTGTCGGCCTGACCGACGTCCGCCTGGCCGGTGGCGACCTTGGGCATTACCAGGGCATTGGGGCCGCCGGGAAGGAGCACGACCTCGAGACCTTCCTCGCCAAAGAAGTCCTTGGCCAGGGCCTGATAAAAACCTCCGTGCTCGGGCTCGGGCACCCAGTCGAGTTGCACCGTGATTTTGAACGGCGCCTTTTCATCTGCGGCGTGCGCGGCGGCGCCGAGTGCGAGGAGGGCGAGAAATAGGCGGATGGTTTTCATGGCGGGAAAATCACAGGTCGGTGCGCTCGATCGAGTCGTGCCAGCGGCGCAGCGCGGCCCAACTCGAAAGCACCACGATCGCCACGAAGATGAAACCGAGGACGCAGGTGATCGCGGCGGTGGCGAAAAGGGCCGGGTATTTGGCCTGGCTGGAGTAGATGATGGCCTGAAAGCCCAGCCCGCCGCCGTCACCGGCGGATGAGCCGGCGGTGTAGTCGCCCACGAGCGCGCCAATGGGTGCAAGCGTGGCGGCAATCCGGAGACCGGTGAAAAAGTAGGGCAGGGCGGCCGGCGCGCGGAGCAGGATCAGCTGCTGCAGCTTCGTCGCGCGCCACATCTGGAAAAGTTCGACGAGATTGCGGTCGGTGGAGATCAGGCCCTGCGTGGTGTTCACAACGAGCGGGAAGAAGCAGATGAGAAACGTGATCACGATCACGCTCTTCAATCCCGCGCCGACCCACAGCACGAGAATCGGCGCGACGACGATCACGGGGGTCATCTGCAGGATCATCAAGAATGGATACAAGCTCGCGCGCACCAGTGGGGAAAGCGATAGCAGCACCGCGGACACGAGGCTCACGACGATCGCGAGCCCGAACCCGAGCAGTGCGCCGTAAGTCGTGTTGAGCGCCGCGCGGCCGAGCGGCCCGGCATGTTCGAAGAGCGCATTCACGACGGCTCCCGGCGTGGGCAGGAGGAAGCGATAGTCCTCGGAGAGCGTGAGGTGGATGCCCTGCCAGAGAAGCAGCAGCAAGACACCGGCACAGGCGGGCAACAGGAACGTGGACCAACGCAGTCGCATGGGAAGTCAGGCGGCGGGTTGTTCGATCAAGCGCAGCAGTTGGGAAACCTGAGCCACGATGTCCAAATACGGACGGGACTGGCGCGTCTCAGCCGTGCGGGGATACGGTAGATCAACGATCACCTCGGTGTGGATGCGGCCGGGATTGGCGGAGAGGACGAGGATGCGGTTGGATAAGAAAACCGCTTCGTTGACGGAGTGCGTGACGAAAAACGCCGTGAATGCCTGCTGCTGGCGGATCGCGAGCAGTTCTTCGTTGAGATGCTCGCGCGTGAGTTCGTCGAGCGCGCCAAACGGTTCGTCGAGGAGCAGAATCCGCGGCGACAACGCGAGCGCGCGCGCGAGTGACACGCGCATCTTTTGCCCGCCCGAAAGCTGGCGCGGATACGCGCCGGCCTTGTCGGAGAGTTTCACGAGTTCGAGTGCGTGCTGGCGCAGTTCGGCGCGTTGCGCGGGGGGCACGCCGCGGATGCGAAGCGGTGCCTCGACATTGGCGGCGACCGTGAGCCACGGCAGCAACGTCGGTTCTTGGAAAACGAATGCCAGTGATGCGAGTGGGTCGGCGCCCGCTTCACACTCGATCAGAACCTGTCCGGTCGAAGGCGTCGCGAGCCCGGCGATCAGACGCAAGAGGGTCGATTTCCCGCATCCGCTCGGACCGATGAGGCTGATGAAATCACCTGCGGACGCCTCGGCGGTGAGCCGGTCGAGCACGACCGGGCCGGCGGGGAAGCGCTTGGAAACGTCTGCGAGCTCGACGACGATTCGCGGGGACATGCGCGGCGGACGATTGAAGAAGCGGCGGGCGAGCGCAATCGCTCACTTGCGCGGCGCGGAATCCCCCCGGTTCATTCGTATCGCAGCGCGTCGATCGGATCGAGTCGCGCGGCCTTGCGGGCCGGGTAGTAGCCGAAAAAGAGACCGACCACCGCGCTGACACCGAAGG
>JAEYQF010000197.1 GCA_023410155.1 Verrucomicrobiota bacterium
CGCGCGGACTGGGTGACGATCGCCGTGGTGCTGGGCGGAATGACGCTGTTCTTCGCCGACGGTCTGGAGCTGGGCGCCATGGTGGGTAATAGCATCGCCGTGCTCAGCGGCCTGTGCTTCGCCGGTATGACGATCGCGCTGCGTCGGCAGAAGGACGGCTCACCCGTGGAGTCGATCATTCTCGGCAATGGCCTCGCCTTCCTCATCGGGCTGCCCTGGATCGTGGGCGCTCCCGCGCTCGCCCCCGCCGGTTGGGGCGCGTTGATCGCGCTCGGTGTCGTGCAGCTCGGCGCTTCGTATTGGCTTTACGCCCGCGCGATCCGCCACGTTACGGCGCTCGAGGCAGTGCTGATTCCGGTGATCGAGCCGATCCTGAACCCGCTCTGGGTCCTGCTGCTTCTCGGTGAGCAACCCGGTCGCTGGGCCTTGCTCGGCGGCCTGGTGGTGCTCGCGGCTGTCACTTCGCGCGCGGTCAGGTCGATCCGGACGAGGTCGCCGGCGCCGCCGGTCGCGAAAGCGGTTTGAGTTGAATCAGGATATTCGCCGCCGTGATGAGTCCACCGCCCACGAGCAGGCTCCGCGTCACCGTTTCGTTGGCGTAGGAGAATCCGCCCCACCCGGCGAACCACGCGGGCAGGAAAAGCGCCATCACCGACGCGAAGACCGGTTCGAAACAATAGATGAGCCCAGCCTCCGTGGCGGTGATCTTTGGCTGCCAGGCGTTCATCAGCACGTAGGCACCGACGGTGCAAAACACCGTCAGCGCCAGCATGAACGCCACCCACGGCATCGACATCCACGGCACCAACAAGTCGCCCGGCGTCGGCGCCGTCCACCACGCCATCGCCCCGGAGCCCAGCGCCTCCACCACGAACATCACGAGCGTGACGTGCAACGCTCGGTTCTGCGCATAGGCGGGCCGATCAAGTTGCAGGATCTGGCCCATGAAGAACACCGAACTCACGAGCGTCTCGAGTTCACCCCGCCCGAGTCGCAGGTCGCCGAAATCCAATTGCGCGAGCACCGCCACTCCACCGAGCACCAGCGCACAACTCACCCACACCGTCCACGGTGGACTGCGGCGCGCGCACAGCGCCAGCCACACCGGAATGAGGATCGCATAAAGCTGCGTGAGAAATGCCGACGTCGACGCCGAGGTGTAGTGCAATCCGTCGTTCTGAAAAACCATCCCCACGAGGGCGAACAGGCCGAGCGCCACACCCTGCTTCAGCTCGAGTCGGGTCAGGGTGCGGATCGAGTCGCGACACAGCACGGCCACGATGATGGCCCCCAGCGCGAAGCGTGGCACCAGGGTGCACGCCGTGATGAACCAGCTGCCCGCCTCGGGCGAGAGATGCGCCTGCAGGGCCCCGGCCGCTTTGATGAGAGGAAAACTCAGCCCCCAAAACAGGTTTGCCAGCAACAGCGCCGCGAGCGCTTGCCCATGCTGGGGAGACTTGGCCGCCGGATGCATCGGTGAAAATCCGCGACACTGGTCTTCACCCGTCGGCCGGCCAAGCCAATTACCGGACACAAAAAAACCGCCGGGAAAAATCCCGGCGGTCGGAAAACGTAGAGCGCAGTCTCTTACTTGGCCAGGTGGCCGGAGACGAGCTTGGTCATCTCGAACATCGAGACCTTCGACTTGCCGTTGAACACGGGCTTCAGCTTGTCGTCGGCGTTGATCTGAGTCTTCACCTTCTTGTCCTGCAGACCGTTCTTCTTGATGTAGGCCCAGAGCTTCTTGGTGAGCTCGGTGCGGGGGAGCGGGGCCGAGCCCACGACGGCGGCGAGCTTGTCGTCGGGGGTGACCGGTTTCATGAAGGCAGCGTTCGGTTTACGAGCGGATTTTTTAGCCATAGTGTTTTGGGTTTAGAAATGCTTTCCCTCGAAAGCAACGCCTTTCTAGAGGGAAAAACGGCGATTTGCCTAGGAGAATCTTATCGCTGGCGCGGGCTGGCACCGTCGGAACTTCGATCGTCCACCTGCACAAACTGCCGGTAAAGCGAGGCATACCGACCGCCCTGCGTGACGAGCTCCGCGTGTGTCCCCATTTCTTGGATACGCCCCTGATCCAGCACGATCACGCGGTCCGCCGTGCGGATCGTGCTCAGCCGGTGCGCGACGATGAAGCTCGTGCGGCCACGCAGCAGTCGCACGAGCGCCGCCTGCAGCCGCGCCTCCGTGAGCGCGTCGATGGAGCTCGTCGCCTCGTCGAGGATGACCAGTCGCGGATCAGCCAGCAGCGCCCGCGCAAAGCAAATCACCTGACGTTGTCCGACCGACAGGCCCGCACCGCGTTCGCCGACCTCCGTGAGCAAGCCGCGCGGCAGCGCCTCGAGGAGATCGAGGCAATCAAGTTCCCGCGCCGCTTCGCGCACCTCGGCATCGCTCGCCTCGGGGCGCCCGAGACGGATGTTTTCCAGCACGGTCCCGCTGAAGAGATAGTTTTGCTGGTGCACCATGCCGGTCTGCCGGTGCAGCGATTCGCTCGTGATGCTGCGAATCTCCCGGCCGTCGATCCGCAGCTCGCCCGTGGTCGGTAGGTAAAATTTGGATACAAGATTGATGATCGAGCTCTTGCCGCTGCCAGTGTGCCCGACGAGCGCGACCGACTGGCCCGGCTCCGCCGTGAACGTGATGTCGTGCAGCACCGGGTGCGCCGGAGCGTAGCCGAACGTCACCCCGCGAAACTCGACCCGCACGCCGGTGCCGGGAAGGCAGGGAAGCGCCGTCGCCTCAGGCGCGTCCTGCCAATCGGGCACGGCGTCGATCAGGCGGAACACACGCTCCGCCCCTGCCATTGCCACGAGCGCCTGGTTGTATTGCGTGCCGATGTTCGTGATCGGAGCGAAGAACTGGTTCGAGAGGAGAAAAAAGGTGATCAGGCCACCCACCGACATATCGCCGTGAAACACGCGCCAGCCGCCGAACAGCAGCAGGATCGCAATGAAGAACTGGCTGTTTAGCTCGAGCAGCGGCGTGAGCTTCGCCGAGGTGCGGGCGAGGGCCACGTTGTAACGGGCGTGGTCCGAGAGCAGGCTGCGAAACAACCCGAGATTCGTCTCCTGGCGCACGAAGCCCTGCGTCACTCGCATGCCGCTGACGGACTCGGCCAGCGTGGCTGTCACCCGACTGAAACTATCGCTCGAGGCCCGTGAGAGCTGGCTCAACTGCAGGCGGAAATGATTATTGATCAGCCAGAGGATCGGGGCCATCGCGGCCACGACGAGAAACATCTGCCAGTCGGACCACGCCATCACCACCGCGGCGAAGACCATGCCGCCAAACTGGATGACGCTCACAAAGAGCACATCCTGGATGCCCACGCGCAGCGATTCCACGTCGCTCGTCGCCCGGCTGATGATGCGACCGAGCTTCATGCGGTGGAAAAAACTCATCGGCTGCCGCTGCACGCGCGCGAAGATCTGCGAGCGGAGCTGATTGACGACCGACTCGCCCAATTCGAGGGCGTATCGTTGGCGGAAGTGAAACATCCCGTCGGTGAACAGCGCGAGCACCGCGTAGGCGGCGACGCCGAGAAATATCCCCGGCACGTCGTGCGAAGTGATCGGACCCTTGATGATGAGCGCGGCGAGCCAGACGAGGGCCGGCAATTGCGCGGAGCGGAAGAGCGTGAGCAGGATGAGAACGTTGCGCTTGCGCCGCTCGGCCGTGGTGTAGCCCCACAGGCGGCGGATCAATCCCCACTCGAGCGGCTTCAGCGACTCCTCGTCCTCGTCGTCGCGCGGGCGTTGCACGAGTCCCGACAGGCGGGCAGGCGGCACGGCGCTCATGCGGCTCCTTTCCACGCGCCGAGTTCGCGACTGTCGACGAGCTGAAGATTCGCGACGCTAAGATAGGGCCCGGGTTGGCCGATCAGCTCGTCGTGCGTGCCCTGCTGCACGATGCGGCCGCGCTCCATCACAATGATGAAATCCGCACGCCGCAGCGTGCTGAGGCGGTGAGCGACGATGAACGTCGTCCGGCCGGCGATCGCGTGATCGAGGGCCTCGAAAATCTCCTCTTCCGTTTCGCTGTCGATCGCCGCCGTCGGGTCATCGAGCAACAGGATCGCGGGCTCCGTCAGCACCGCCCGCGCCAAGGCCAGCCGCTGCCGCTGGCCGCCCGACAGGCTGTTGCCCCGCTCGCCCAGGATGGTCTCGTAGCCCTTCGGCAGGGCCATGATGAACTCGTGCGCGGCGGCGATCCGCGCGGCGCGCTCGATCTGTTCGGACGTCGCCCCAGGGTGACCGAACGCGATGTTCGCGGCCACCGTGTTGGAAAAGAGGAAACTCTCCTGGAACACCGTGCCGATATTGCGCCGGAGGTCGTCGAGGTGCAGCCGCCGCACGTCGATGCCATCGATCAGCACGCGCCCGCCGGTCGGATCGTGGAAGCGCGGTATCAGCCCCATCAACACGCTCTTCCCCGCCCCCGTCGGCCCGAGGATCGCCACGCATTGCCCCGCCCTGACGGTGAGGTCGATGTGGTCGAGCGCCGGATCGGTGCGCGCGCGCGGCTCCCCCGAGACGGTCGTGCCGGGAAAGGCAAACGACACATCTTCGAGCCGCACATCGCCGCGCAGGCGCGGACGTCGAAGGGCGTCCGGGGCGCTTTGCACCTCCACGGGCGCATCGAGGATCTCGAATACCCGCCGCGCGCCGATCAGCGACTGCTGCACGCTGTTCACCACGTTGGCGATGTTGTTCACTTGTCCGGAGAACTGCTCGAGGAGTCCGGAAAACACCACCAAGCCGGTGCCGAGTGGGAGCTCGCCCTGCGCTACCAACCACCCGCCGTAGCCGAGCAGCACCATCATGTTAATTCGCGTGAGGAACCCGATCGCCGGGGAAAACAGGCTCACGCGCCAGAAGATGCCGCGCTGCTGCTCGTAACACGCGCGGTTGGCGCGCTCGAATTTTTCCCGGTCCTCGCGCTCACGGCCGAACCCCTTCGTCACGGCGATACCCTGGATGCTCTCGGCCAGGGTCTGCACCATCTTCTCTGTGAGGGTGCGGTTGTGCGCATAGTGCGGCTGGATCTTTTTCGAGAACCATGTGGATGCGAACCACAGCACCGGCGTCGTCGCCAGGCACGCCACGGTCAGGCGCGGGCTGAGGCTCAGCATGTAAACCAGGTAAACCGAGAGCGAAATCACCATGATGACGCTCTGCATCAGCACCTGGTCGACGAACATGCGCACGGCTTGGACGTCGCCCGTCACGCGCGTGATGATCGACCCGGTGGTGTTGGCGTCGAAGAAGCGGAAACTGAGCCGCTGCAGCTTGTCGTAAACCTGGCCGCGCAGATCGACGACCAGCTGCTGCTGCACCAGTTTGTTGATCGAAACCGAGTAGGTGTAGTTCAACAACGCCCGCGTAAGGGCGAGGACGAGAATCAATCCCGCGAGCATCGCGAGCACCTGGAGCGGCGGCCATGTGTCGGGCAGACTCAGGTGCAGCGGGTTTGCCGCCAGCGGCGTGCCCTCAATTTTGTGCCGGATATAATCGATGCCCAGCCCGGTGAAGCTCAGGCCCGCGATACCCATGGAGAGGAGCACGAGCTGGATCGTGAGCACTTTCAGGCAGCCCCGCCGATACCGCCAGGTCAGCGCGAACAACCGCCGCACCAAGGCTCCGTTGGTGAGGTTTGCAGGCGACGGCGATTCACTCATGGGAGGAGCAAAGGGACGCATTCTCCGCCGAGAGACAAAATCTATCTCGGTCCGTGCGCCGCGTGGACGGGCGCCTCCGCATCACCGCTCTGCGTTTCCCGGTCGGCGGGCTTCCTCGCGGATGCGTCGCTGCTCCTGCAGCGCTTTCTGTCGCAGGGCGCGCCGCCGGTTCACCTCGGCGGCAATCGCCTCCAGGCGTCGCTGCTCGTCACCCTCCGTCGGATTGATCTCCGCCGGCTCGTTCAACGGCTGCCTCGGTCCAGCCGCGGCGTAGTTCTCGAGCGGAGCCGCGGCGATCTTAGCGCTCTTCAAACCGAGCGTGACCGTCTGGCCTTGGAAATCGACGGATACGGTGTCTCGCGCGGCATCGTAGCTGCGCACCAGGAAAGGCCGGCCCTTTTCCTCCAGCCCGACCCAGGAACTGGTGCGCTTCGCCGGATCGTAGATGCTGAACTTCGGACCCGCCGAAGTCATGATCACCCCGCGCAGCTCGAGGCTCGAACCATCGCCCGGGGTCACGATCGTCTGCTCCGGCGTCCCGACCGGCATGAAGGGAGACGAATCCACCAGTCCATCGGCTGCGCCTGCGACACCAGCCAACGCTCCCAGCGCGATGCACCCTGTGAGAACCATCCGACGACTGGCAGCTACCGTTATCATCACCGCGCAGACCGTGCGTGGCCCCGCGCCGCTCGTCAAGCGGGGGACCTTCCGCGGCCATCGCGCCACGGTTCCAGAGACCGCACCATCTCCGTTCGACCGTCGCCCGCGGGTGACTCGCCCCTTGCTTAGGAAACCGAGATGTGATTATCGGTTTCCATGCGCTTGTCCGCCAAGTCTGCTGCGAAACCTGCCGGTCGGCGCGGCCGCCCCGCCCGTCGAGCCGACGCCGGACTGCGGCAACGCATTCTGAAGGCCGCTCGGCACCGTCTCTTCGCAGAGGGCTATAGCGCGTTGAAAATGGAGGACCTCGCGGCCGATCTCGGCATCAGCAAGAAAACGCTCTACGTCCATTTTCCTGGCAAGGACGCGATCGGGCGAGCCGTCATCGAAGGGTTCGCCGCCGAAGCGCGCGCCGATGCCGATGTGCTGCTCGGCAATCCCCAGCTGACGTTTCTGGAAAAACTTCGCGGCTTCGCCCTCGGGATGGCGGAGCGATTCTCACGCTTCCGACCCGCCGTGCTCGACGACCTGGCGGAACACGCTCCGGGGCTCCATCGCCACGTGGAAGAAGTGCGCGGGCGCAATCTCCCGTATATTTTCGGTCGCTTCGTGGAAGCCGGCCAGCTCGCCGGCCTCGTTCGCGACGACGTCAGCCCAGTTTACGGGAGCGAGTTCTTTCTGCACGCGATGCAAGGCATGATGCATCCGAGCACCCTTCGAAAACTGAAACTCTCCCCACCCGATGCCTTTGACCAGGGCCTGAGGGTTTTCTTCGGCGGTTTGCTCACTCCCCACGCCCATGAGGAATATGAAAAACTGTTTCCCCGCCGCAGCGCTTAAGCGGCTGCTGCCTGCCTTTCTCCTTTTCGGCGCGGGTTGTCAGCGCCACGAGGAGCGGCGCTGGCAAGGCTACTTCGAAGGCGAATTCGTCTACGTCGCCGCTCCTCTGGCCGGCCAACTCGAGACGCTGGCCGTGGCCCGGGGCGACGAAGTCACGGCCGGCGCGTTGCTGTTCTCGCTCGAACACGCCGCAGAACTCGCGATCCGGCGCCAGGCCGCCGAGCGCGTAGCCGCGGCCGAAGCTCGCCTCGCCGATCTCCGCAAGGGCTTACGTCCCTCTGAACTCGCCGCCCTGGAGGCCCGACTTGCACAAGCCCGCTCCGCCGCCGAACTCGCCCGACTGGAGCGCGAGCGGCTCGCCACCCTGCATCGCACCCAGGTCATTGCGGAAAACGACTACGACCGCGCTCGCCTCGCGCATGATCAAGCCGAGCGGCTCGTGCAGGAGTTGTCCGCCCAGCTCGAAACCGCCCATCTCGGCGCACGCGGCGACGCGATCGCCGCCGCCGAAGCAGAGGTGGGCAACGCCCTCGCCGTCCGTCAGCAGGCCGAGTGGGCTGTCGCGCAAAAAACCCGCACCGCCGCTCAGGCCGCCCGCGTCTACGACACATTTTTCCGCCCGGGCGAATTCGTGCCCGCCGGCCAGCCGGTGCTCGCCCTGCTTCCTCCCGAGAACCTGAAGGTGCGATTCTTCGTGAGCGAGGCGGACTACGCCGCGTTGCGCCCCGGCCAGACCGTTCACGTGCAGTGGACGGGGCACGCTCCCGCCGAGGCGCGCATCGTCTATCTGTCACCAAAACCTGAATACACGCCGCCGGTGCTCTACAATCGGGAAGGCAGGGCCAAGCTGGTCTTCATGGTCGAGGCCAAGGTCGAAGCATCGCTCGCCTCCCAGATCCACCCCGGCCAGCCGGTCGAGGTGCAGCCCGCTCCCTAGCTTCGTCCGCATGTCTCCACCTGCCGACTTCGTGATCGATGTGACCGGCGTCACCAAGCGCTTCGGCGCCAGGACGGTCGTCGATCAGGTCGATCTGCAGGTGCGAAGGGGTGAAATCTACGGGTTCCTCGGACCCAACGGATCGGGCAAGACCACGTTCATCCGCATGCTCTGCGGCCTGCTCACGCCCGACAGCGGCGCGGGCACCTGCCTCGGCTACGATCTGCTCCGCGAGCAGGCCGCGATCAAGCGTCACGTCGGCTACATGACGCAGCGGTTCAGCTACTACGAGGATCTGACGATTCGCGAAAACCTCGACTTCGTCGCCCGCGTTTACGCCGTGCCGCACCGCCGCGCTGCCGTCGACCAAAGTCTCGAGCGACTCGGGCTGAAGGACCGCAGCCGCCAGCTCGCCGGCGAACTTTCCGGCGGGTGGAAACAACGTCTCGCGCTTGCCGCCTGCCTCATCCATTCGCCGCAACTGCTGCTGCTCGACGAGCCGACTGCCGGCGTGGACCCCAAGGCGCGGCGCGATTTTTGGGACGAGATTCACACGCTCGCCGGCCAAGGCCTGACCGTCCTCATCACCACCCACTACATGGACGAGGCCGAGCGCTGCCATCAACTCGCCTACCTCGCCTACGGCAAACTGCTCGCGCGCGGCACGGTCCCGCAAGTCGTGTCCGCCGCTCGACTCACGACGTGGTGCGTGAGCGGACCCGGCTTGCACGACCTCGCTGTGCGCCTTCGCTCACAGGCAGGCGTCGAACAAGTCGTGCCCTTCGGAAACACGCTGCACGTGAGCGGCCGCGACCCCGCGCTCCTTGAGACGACGATCGCCGCCGTGCGCTCGCCGCAGCACACCTGGACGCAGATCGCCGCTGGACTCGAGGACGTCTTCATCAGCCTCATGGATCGCGCGACGGATAATTTCAAATGAGCGCGCGCCGATTCACGTTTCACCGGTTCTGGGCGCTCGTCCTCAAGGAGTTCATCCAGATGAAGCGCGACCGCACGACGTTCGCGATGATGGTCGGCATCCCGCTGTTGCAGCTCACGCTTTTCGGGTTCGCGATCAACTCCGACCCGAAACATCTGCCCACCGCGCTGCGCGTCGCGGATCAAGGACCCTTCGCCCGCACCCTCGTGAGCGCGATGAAGCACAGCGACTATTTCCACGTCGTCGTGGAGACTGAGAGCGAGGCCGAGGCCGCGCGCCTGCTCCAGCTCGGCACCGTGCAGTTCGTGCTCAACATTCCCCCGGAGTTTTCCCGCCAGCTCGTGCGCGGCGAGCGCCCTGCCGTGTTGCTCGAAGCCGATGCCACCGATCCCGCCGCGACCGGCCCCGCGCTCAATGCCCTGCGCGCGCTCAGCCAGACGGTGCTCGACCGGGATCTCAAAGGCGTGCTCGCGCCGCTGCGCGCGAAAGACGGTCCGATCGATTTTCGCGTCCACGCTCACTACAATCCGGAAAACATCACGCAGTATAATGTCGTGCCCGGGCTCATGGGGGTCGTGCTTACGATGACGATGGTCGTCATCACCGCCCTCGCGATCACGCGGGAACGCGAACGCGGCACGATGGAAAACCTGCTCGCCACGCCCGCACGCCCCTTCGAGGTGCTCGCTGGGAAGATCCTGCCCTACATCGCGGTCGGCTACGTTCAGGTGACCCTCATCCTGCTCGCCGCGCGTTTTCTTTTCGAGGTGCCGATGATCGGCAGCATTCCCCTCCTCTACGCTGTCGCTTTCATCTTCATCTCGGCCAATCTCGCGGTCGGCATCACGTTTTCGACTGTAGCCAAAAACCAACTACAGGCGGTGCAGATGGCGTTCTTCTTCTTTCTGCCGTCGATCCTGCTTTCAGGCTTCATGTTCCCGTTCCGCGGCATGC
>JAEYQF010000259.1 GCA_023410155.1 Verrucomicrobiota bacterium
GCGGCCGGTGACCTTGGCGAAGCGGTCCATCGTTTCCTGCACGATGGTTGGCAGCGCATCGTAGAACCGGTTGCCGGCTTCGCGGCCCTGGAAATACACGTCGGGGTTTTGCGCGGTGCCGCGGACCGTCGGGCGATCGGGCGACATGGCGCGCGCACGGAAGGCGGCGATGTCGGACTCGTCGATCACGGCGCGCAGATCGTCGTCGGACAGCGGGACGATCTTGGCGACCTCGTGTGACGTGCGGAAGCCGTCGAAGAAATGGATGAACGGCACGCGCGCGCGGTAGCTGGCGGCGTGGGCGACGAGCGCGAGGTCCTGCGCCTCTTGGGGAGAATTGCTGCAGAGCAGCGCGCAACCGGTCTGGCGGCAGGCCATGACATCCTGGTGATCGCCGAAGATCGAGAGACCCTGCGCCGCAAGCGCGCGAGCGCTGACGTGCAACGTCAACGGAAGGAGTTCGCCCGCAATCTTGTAGAGATTGGGGATCATCAGCAGCAGGCCCTGCGAGGCCGTGAAGGTCGTCGTGAGTGCGCCGCCGAGGAGTCCGCCGTGCACGGCGCCCGCGACGCCGCCTTCCGACTGGAGTTGCGTAACGCGCGGGACCTCGCCCCAGAGGTTTTTCTTCCCGGCGGCGGCCCATTCGTCGCACGATTCTGCCATCGGCGAAGACGGGGTGATCGGGTAGATCGCGATCAGTTCGTTGAGGCGGTAGGCGACGGAAGCGACTGCTTCGTTAGCGTCGCAGATGGAGAAAGCGGGTTTGCGGCCGGTGGAATTCATGACGTGGCGGCCGTATCCCGGACGGGTTTGGGCCGAGCATCATCATGGCAACAGTTGCCCGATCCGGCTGCGCATGGGTTGTTATTGCGCACGCAGAAGTTGGCCGGATGCGTGCGAGCTTCTACTAGGGAGCGCAAAAAAGGCGCGGAACGAAACGTCCGCGCCCTCGGGGGCAAAGCCGTGAGATGAGGCGCGACCGTTTACTTCAGCGCCGCGGCGATCCGGGCGAGCGCCTGCTCAACGTTTTCGCGCGAGTTGAAGGCGCTGATGCGCACGTGGCCTTCGCCGCACTTGCCGAAGCCGGCGCCAGGCGTGCAGACGACTTGGGCCTTGTTGAGCAAGAGATCGAAAAACTCCCACGAATCGCGGCCGACGTTGACCCAGATGTAGGGCGCGTTGTCGCCGCCGATGCACGAGAAACCGAGCTTCTGCATCGCGGCGCGGATGAGCGCGGCGTTGCCGAGGTAAAAATCGGTGAGCGCCTTCGTCTGCGCCTTGCCGGTTTCGGTGTAGATCGCGGCGGCGGCTTTCTGGATCGGGTAGGCGACGCCGTTGAACTTGGTCGTGTGGCGGCGAGTCCAGAGTGCGTGGACCGAATGCGCGTTGCCCGCGGCGTCGTAGGCCTGGAGCGACTTCGGCACGATGGTGTAGGCGCAGCGCGTGCCAGTGAAGCCAGCGATCTTCGAATAGCTGCGGAACTCGATCGCGACCTCGCGCGCGCCCTCGATCTCGTAGATGCTGTGGGGGATCTTCGGATCGCGGATGTAGGCCTCGTAGGCGGCGTCGAAGAGGATGATCGCCTTGTGCTCCTTCGCGTAGGCGACCCAGGCGGCGAGCTGCTCCCTCGTGGCGACCGCGCCGGTCGGGTTGTTGGGGAAGCAGAGGTAAATGAGGTCGGTCGCGACCCCCGGGATCGCGGGCACGTAGCCGTTGGCGGGGGTGGAATCGAGATAGGTGATCCCTGCGTAGCGGCCATCGACATTGGCGCCGGTGCGGCCGGCCATCACGTTGGTGTCCACATAAACTGGATACACCGGATCGGGAATCGCGAGGCGAAGATCCTGGGAAAAGATTTCCTGGATGTTGCCGCAGTCGCATTTCGAGCCGTCGGACACAAAGACCTCGTCGGCCTCGATGGCGCAGCCGCGCGCCACGAAATCGTGCTGCGCGACGGCTTCGCGCAGAAAGGCGTAGCCCTGCTCGGGGCCGTAGCCTTTGAACGTCGCGCGTTTCGCCATCTCGTCGGTCGCGGCATGGAGCGCATCGACGCACACCTGCGGGAGCGGTTCGGTCACATCGCCGATGCCGAGGCGGATGACCGGCTTGTCGGGATTGGCGGCGACGAAGGCGTTCACGCGTTTGGCGATGTCGCTGAACAGGTAGGAGGCCTTGAGCTTGGTGTAGTTCTCGTTGATGCGAATCATGGCGATGGTGTGCGGCGAAAAGAGAGGCTGCCCCCAGCGGGCAAAAACTTGAACAAACGGGCCGCACCACGTTAGTTCAAGCCCGACGTTGCCCCGTCCTGCTGCGCCCCATGCAAAAAATCACCACTGTTGCGGAGATGCGGTCGCTGACGACCGAACTGAAGAAAGCCGGGAAAAAGATCGCGCTCGTCGCCACGCAGGGCGCGTTGCACGTCGGGCAGGAGGCGCTGATCCGGGCGGCCACTGCCCGCGCCGATGTCGTGATCGTGTCGATCTTCGTCAATCCGCTGCAGTTCGGCCGCAACGAGATCGTCACCAGTTACCCGCGGAGCCTGGACGCAGACCTGCAACTCTGCGAGGCCTGCGGCGCGCATGTGGCCTTCGCTCCCTCGGCCGATGAGATGTATCCACGCGGTTACTCGACGTTCATCACCGAAGAGGTGATTGCGAAGCCGCTCGACGGCGTGTCGCGCCCGGCGCATTTCCGCGGCATCGCGACGATCACCGCGAAGTTGTTCAATCTGGTGCGGCCCGATTTCGCCTACTTCGGCGAAAAGACCGCGCAGCGCGCCGCCGTCATTCGAAAGATGGTCCACGATCTCCACATGGACGTAGAGATCGTGCTCGTGCCCACCGTGCGCGAGCCGGACGGACTCGCGGCCGGGGTGCGAAACCGTGAGTTCACTCCCAGCCAGCGTCAGGATGCGCTCTCGATCCATGCGGCGCTCGTCCGGGCCAAGGAAATGGTCGCGCAGGGCGTGCGCAGTCCGGACCGTCTGGTGGCCGAGGCCACCCATATCCTGGGGCAGCGCCGCCGCGTGCGCGTCATCTATGTGTCGATTGTCGACCCGATGACGATGGAGCCGGCGCGCGAGATCGCGCCCGGAGTGATGATGGTCGTGGCCGTGTGGGTCGACGAGATCCGGGTGCTCGACAACATGGTGCTGTGAGCGGCGGCCGGATTTTCGCGCTCGCGCCAGTTCGCGAAGCGGCGAGCGTGTGGGCATGAGCGAGTCTGTTTTGAAACTCCCCGCACCGCGCGAGAAACTCGCGGGCTGTATGTGGCTCCCGCGCATCGTGGCGAAGGCCCGACTGCTCGTTGCGGGAAAACTGCCCGACGACTATGTCAAACGCTTTGGCCACGTCTCGGGCGTCGACGGTTACTTTCTGACGCATTTCCGTCTCACGCGGGATGAAATTGTCGCCATGGCTTCGCAACCAGACGCCGAGATCGCGGGCTGGTTTGCCTCGCGAGCGGACGGCGGCGAAAAGCGCACCGCTGAGTGGAATCACCTGGCGGTCAACCTCGGTCGCGCGGGCTTCCCGCTTGCGGAGCGTTTCCCGATTGCGAAGACCACGATCTACAAGCACGTCGCGCAGGATTCGCACGCGACGATCTTCGAGTTGCTTGAGGCGGACGAAGGCATCGAGCCCTCGACGAGTTGTTGATCCGCCGATGGGCCGCAGCGTTGTCCTGAAGCCGAGCCGTCGCTGTGAGCGTTGCCAGCTGCCGCCGCGCTGGTGCGTCTGCGCGGGATGGTGCGAGGTTCCGTGTGCGCTCGGCGTCGACGTGCTCGTGCACAAGCGGGAGCAATGGCGGCCGAGCAGCACGGGTAATCTTGTCGCCCGCACGCTCGGCGGGGCGAGACGTCACATCTGGACGCGGCAACAAACGCTTCGTCTGCCCGACGTGCAGCGCAGCGGCCGCGAAATGTGGATCCTGCATCCTAATGGGGAACCCTTGCCGACCGGCGCCGCACCTGAGCGCACACAGGTGGTGCTAATCGACGGCTCCTGGCGTGAATCGCTGGAAATGACGCGCGCCGTCGCGAGTTGGGGGCGGACCGTGAGCTTGCCGATGAGTGGCGAGAGCCGCTACTGGCTGCGCACGCAGCAGGAGGGCGCGCGATTCTCGACGGTGGAAGCGCTTCTTTTTGTCCTGCGCGCGATGGGGCTGGAAGAAACGCGCGCGGCGCTGGAGGCGCAGTTTGAATTGCACGTGTATGCGAGCCTGCGCTCGCGTGGCGCCGCGGAGCGCGCAGAGGAGTTCTTGCAGACCTCGCCCATTCGCGAAGCGTTTCCCGCATTGCTCGCGCAACTGCACACCCGGCGCCCCCTCGAGAGGTGAGGCGAGAGAACCACCGGGGACACAGCGGCCAGAGGACTTCGCTCTGTGGTCTCTTTACCCATCGGGGTTGGGAAGAGGTCCCGAGTCGAACCACGTTGGGGACCGGGTCGCGGCAAGGTGCGGGCCGAATCGCGGCGAGGTGCGGACCGGGTCGAGCCACCGTGTGGCGTGGTTCGGGCTTGGAGGCGGCGCGAGTCGCGACATGATGCGGTCGCTTCCCCTTTCCCCGCTATGAAACTCGCCGGCTTGTTTGGAGCTTTTCTCGCGATGGCTGTTTGCGCGGCCTCTGCGATCGAGATCGGAGATTCCTATGATCAGGTGATCGCCGAGCTGGGCGCACCGTCGGGGAAGCTCGAGTCGGGCGCGACGATGGTGCTGCACTACCCGGATTGCACGCTGCGGCTGAAGGACCGGAGGGTGACCATGATCGAACGAAAAAACGGTTCTGCGCCCGACGCGCCGCCGCGGTCCGCACCCGCGCCGAAGCCCAGGCAGGAAGCTGCTCCGGCGAGGGAAATCGAGCCGCGCTGGATTACCGATTTCGAGTCGGCACTGGCGGCTGGGCGTGAGCTCAATCGCAACGTGTTCGTGTTTTTCACCGGCTCGGATTGGTGCGGGTGGTGCATGCGGTTGAGGCGCGAGGTCTTGGATCAGCAGGAGTTCATCCGCTATGCCGATGCGAATCTGGTGCTCGTGGAGATCGATTTTCCGCGGTCGTGGGAGCAGTCCCCAGAGCTGAAGGCGCAGAACGAAAAGCTGGCGCGCAAGTTCAAGGTGCGCGGCTTCCCGACCGTGCTGGTCTTCGGTCCGGACGGAAAACAGCGGGGCAAGCTGGGCTATCAGCCGGGCGGGCCCGGGCCGTTTGTAGGGCGATTGCAATCGCTGTAGCGCGCGATGCTGACGGGCCCGGCGCCAACGCCCGGCTTGACGGATCGCGGACCTGACGGGGCGAAAAAACCGGGATATTTTCCCGGGTCCACGGGATTGCGTCGTGTCACCAGGGGCTGGATACAGGAGGAATCCCAGCTTTCCGCCGGCGGTCCAGCCCGCGGTGAGTCGTCAGCTTCAACTCCCCATGCTCTTCGACCTTCACTCGACTCCGTCGCGGCCCTCCCTGGATCGTGCCGCCATCGCCAAGGCCACCCCCCGGGTGCAAAGTTCCGCACGGTGGTTCTGGTGGATCGCAGGGCTCTCGGCGATCAACTCGCTGGTGGTCCACACGGGCGGTGGCGAGTTTACTTTCGTGCTGGGGCTGGCGGTGACGCAGATCGGGGATGCGGTGTTTCGGGAGACGCCAGCGTTCGCCCTGGTGTTCGACGCGTTGGCGCTCGGGTTTTTTGTCGCGATCGGGGCGATGGCGATCCGCGGACATCTCTGGGCGTTCGTCGTGGGCGGGGTCGTTTACCTGGCTGATGCGGCGGTGTTCGCGTTTTTCGGCGACTGGCTTCCCGTGGGGTTTCACGGTTACGCGCTCTATTGCATCTTCATCGGCGGGCAGGCGCTGCGCGAAGAGATCGCGGCCGCAAAGGCGTCGGTCGCAGGCGAGCCGCCGGTGATGTGAGCGGAGCGAATCCGGTCTTGGGCCTGCCGGCGTAGCCGAGCTGCACCCCGCGGCCGGTGCGTTGGCGCTCGTGGTGCAGTCCCTTACTCCCGCCCGGGAAAGGTGGGGCGTGAGTCTTGCGCGTCGGGCGGCGCAGCGGCGGGGTGGGGCACACGATGGAGTTGCCAGGAGTTCCAGAGATTGTGCCAAAGCACGTAGAAGGTGGGACCGAGCGCCACGATGGGATTGGCATACGCAAGCGCGAGGTAGAGCGTGAACATCGTGTTCTTCTGCCCGAGGGCCTGGCTCGCCTCCCGGGGAAACTCGCGCCCGCCGATGCAGCGGCCGAGGGCAAAACTCGCGGCGCAGATCACGATCGAGACGGTGACGATTTTTAGGAGCACGCCGAGCGGCGCATCGGTTTGCGCGCGAAGAAACGCCGAGGCGTGAGCACAGATGACCATGATGGCGAACACCCACAGCGCGAAGGAGAGGTTGCGCAGGCGCACGGGCCATTGCGCCGCCGGCGGATGCAGCCGCCGCACGACGAAAGCCGCTGTCATCGGCACGAACACCACGAGGGTCACGCTGCCCAGCACCTGGCCGAAGGCGTGCAGATCGGCGCGTCCGAGCACCATGGGCAGCAACAAGGGAAGCAGGGCCGTGATGGAGAAGTTGGTGATGAGGAACGCTGCGACGACGTAGTCCACCCGTCCGCGCAGGAAACCGATGATGACGGGCGCGGCGGTGGCCGTCGGCGTGATTCCGGTGAAAAAGGCTGCGAGCGCGACCTCGCGGCCGCCCATCGCCCACCCGAGCCCCCAGGCGGCGAAGCCAATCCCGATGTTGGCGAGCAAGAGCCACGCATGACTGCGGTGCAGCGCCGCGCGCGACCAGCGGGTTTGCAGAAACACGAGGAAGAGCATCGCCATCACGAACCACCGCACCGCGCCGGTGAGCGCGTCGAGCTGGGGCAGCAGCGCACCCGCCACGATGGCGGCGAGGATTGAGCAGGTGCGGGCGAGACCGGAGGGCATTGGGTCCAGGAGTTTCGCGCGGGTGCGCAGAGGCTGACCAGCGCGAACTCCGGGATCGCGATCCGACGCTTGCCGCAACTTAACTTGGCGCGGATCGTCCGGCTGCTCCCCCCACTCATCCCATGAAAACGTTTCCCCGCGTTCTTTCCCCTTTCGCTTCGTGGTTGTGCGCCGGCACACTCGGCCTGCTCGCCTTGGTGCCGACCGGTCGCGCCGCGGAGGTCGAGGTGCTCTTCGACGGCCAGACGCTTCGTGGCTGGCGCGCCGCGGAGAACCCCAGCGGGTTTCGCGTGCAGGACGGCGCGATTGTGTGCAACGGCACGCGCGGGCATCTATTTTTCGTGGGCGAGACGGGCGCGCCGGCGGAGTTCGAGAACTTCGAATTGACGCTCGAGGCCATGACGCGGCCGGGCGCCAATTCAGGGGTGTTTTTCCACACCGCGTGGCAGGACGAGGGGTGGCCCGCGCAAGGCTTCGAGATCCAGGTCAACAACTCGCAGAAACAACATGGAGACTACCTGGAGTTGAAGAAGACCGGCAGCCTCTATGGGGTGCGCAATACCTACCAGGCACCCGCACGGGACCACGAGTGGTTTACCCTGAAGGTCACCGTGCAGCGCCCGCGCGTGCAGGTTCATGTCGATGGAGTGCTCGTGGTCGATCACGTGGAGCCACAGTTTCCCCTGCCGGCGTCCGCGCCGAAACTGAACCGGCTCGGTCGAGGCACGTTTGCGCTCCAGGCGCACGACCCGCAGAGCACCGCTCTTTATCGCAACATCCGGGTGCGACGCCTGCCCGCGGGGGAGGATGGCTCGGTCGCCCGTCCGCAGGTTGACGCAACGGGCGCGCAGATCCTTGCGCTCGCGAAAGACAATTTCCCGCTGGTCGATCTGCACACCCACCTGAAAGGCGGACTCACGCTCCAGAAGGCACTCACGCTTTCGCGCAGCACGGGCATGGGCCTCGGCATCGCGACCAACGGCGGGCAGGGATTTCCGATCCAGAACGACGCCGCGGCGCTCGCATTCATCGAGTCGATGAAAGGCGTGCCGGCGTTCCTCGCGCTGCAGGCGGAGGGCCGCGAGTGGGTGCGGATGTTTTCGCGGGAGACACGCGCGAAGTTCGACTACGTTTTCACCGACTCGATGACTTGGACAAACCGCGCCGGCAAGCGGCTGCGCCTCTGGATCCCTGAGGAGTCGGACATCGGGCCCGATGCCGAGGCGTTCATGGAAGAGCTCGTTGCCCAGACGGTGAAGATCATCGCCGACGAACCGATCGACATCTACGTGAATCCTACCTTCCTCCCGGAATCGATCGCGGCGCGCGCCGACGAACTGTGGACCGAGTCGCGCATGCAGAAGATCATCGATGCGGCCGTGCGGCACCGAGTCGCGATCGAGATCAACGCCCGCTACCAGCTGCCGAGCGAGAAGTTCCTGCGCCTCGCGAAGGCGGCGGGCGCGAAATTCACCATCGGCACCAACAACACCAGCGACACTGATTTCGGAGACTGGTCGTATCCGCTCGAGATGCAGCGCCGACTCAAGCTCGGGTGGAAAGACATGTGGGTGCCCGGCCACGGCCCGAGCCGGGCGCAGCGGGAGCTGGCGCGCTAAGAGCGACGCACGTGCGAGTTGACGCGGGGGAGCCGGGCCCCAGTTTGGCGCGACCCATGCCTGCCGCAGTATCCAGTTTTCGGAGACTCATCCGCGCCGCGAGTTCGTCGATCCACGGCCGGGGCGTGTATGCGATCGCGCCGATCGCGGCCGGCACCCGGATCATCGAATACACGGGGGAGCGGATCACGAAGGCCGAGTCACGCCGGCGCGAGGAGGCTCGCCTCCGCCGCCTCCGCCGCGGACAGGACGGCAGCGTTTACATCTTCGACCTGAACAAGCGCGCGGACCTCGACGGCCGCGTAGGAGGAAATGTTTCCCGCTTCATCAATCACTCCTGCGCGCCCAATTGCCGCACCGAGACGGTGCGCGGCCGGGTGTGGATCTTCGCGATGCGCGACATCGCGGCGGGGGAGGAGCTGACCTTTGACTACGGATACCCGCTCAGCGAATGGCGCATGCACCCGTGCCGGTGTGGTCAGCGTGGGTGTCCCGGGTTCATCGTGAATGCTCCGCAGCGCTGGCGCGTGCGGAAGTGGGTTCGCGGACGCTAGACGTTTCCCCGGGAAGGGTGGGGCAGATTGCTCCGGGAAGGGCACGGACTTGGGCCGGACGGTCCGGGCGTCGCCCGACTTTGGCTGAGGTCCGTGGCCCCATGGTGCGCGCTCGCGGGTTGGATATCTTCCCCCTGACGGCGCAAGACCCCGCGTCGTTTCCCTCAGAGGGGACTATCTCCTCGTTTAACCTCAACGTTTCGAATCAATGAATACTCCCATCCGTAGTCTCGTTATCATGGGCATCGCCGCGGCTCTTCCGCTGGCGGTCTCGGCCCAATCCTCCACCTCGGGTTCTTCGACCTCCGGCTCCTCCACGACCGGCTCCTCGACCTCGGGCACGTCGCAATCGAGCGACACGACCTCTTCCACGCGGCCCAACTCATCGGGCTCGTCCACCTATAGCTCCACGGGCACCGGCTCGCATAGTTCGGCTGGCGGACTCCAACGCGTCAGCAAGGACGCGCTCGACTCGCAGCTCACGGCGAAGGACCTGATCGGCAAGGACGTTTACGACACCTCCGGCAAGAAGGTGGGCAGCATCGATGACGTCGTCCTTTCGTCCTCCTCGACGAGCCACCTGGCGACCGCTTTCTCCAGCCAGAATCAGAGCCGGAGCGGCGACAGCTCTTCCTACCAGAGCTCGAGCGGCAACACTGGCGCCTCCAGCGGCACCAGCGCGTCGAGTTCCGCCAACACGAGCGGCACTCCGGGTTCCGATCCGATCGCGACCCGCAGCAGCTCCGGCAACTTTGCGAGCTCGGGCAACACCGGATCGACCGATTCCACGAGCACGAGCGGCTCGATGAACTCTTCGACCTCGGGCACGCAGAGCGCCCTCGGATCGGTCGGATCGGCCATTGACTCGGCCGTGAGCAGCATGACCTCCGAGCCTGCCGCGATCGTTTCGATCGGTGGCTTCATGGGGATGGGCCGCAACATGGTCCGCGTCCCCGTCTCCCAGCTGAACTTCGATTCCAGCAACGAGCGACTGACGATCAACGTCTCCGAGGCGGAGATTGCTTCGCTCACTGAAAATTCCGACACCGGCCGCAGCGCGGCTGAGTAAGTCGGCTGAACGAAGAGATAGAGATAGTTCGAATCGCGCCGCCGGGATTCGACCCGGCGGCGCTCTTATTTCTGCCCGCGGCGCTGCAGCCGCGGTGGCGGGCGTCCGTCACTCCGCGCGGCCCTTCAGGGTAGGGCGGGTGCGTTCGCCAAAGGCGACGTTGTATTCAGAATCTAACGACACCGCATCGCCCTCGAAGCGCAGTTTCATCGTCAGGATGAACGGTGTCTCCACCAGGCAGAATTTCAGGGTAAAGGTCTCTGCCCCGGGCCAGGCGCCCGCGGGGGCCACTTCCTGCACCGGCACCGGGCCGATCGACTGCCGCGTCCGGTGCCACGCCGCACTGTCGCTGACAAACTCGTGGACCCGGCCCTGAATTGTGAACCGAACCACGTGGGACCCCGCGGTTGGCCCCCGAGCGATCGAGACGGACTCGATCAGCTGGTCATTGGGCGGGAACCGAAATGTCCGCCCAAACTGCGCGACAACGTCGGACGCCGGCTGCGTGGTGGTGACGGGCAGCGGGATCGAAAGTTTGGCCGCGGTCGCGGTGAGTTTATCCTGGGCTGCTGGATCGGAGGGCAACGCTTTGGGCTTCATCGCTGGCACGAGTTTCTCCCAGACCAGGTTCATCACGCGGCCCATATCGCGCGTGCCGCTGGTGATCGCGACCACGGCATCCAGCTGCGGAAGCACGAGGCAGAACTGACCGAACGCTCCGTCTCCGCGATAGAATCCATGGCGCGACCGCCAGAACTGAAATCCGTAGCCTTGCTCCCAGTCGTTTTCCGGATTGCTGCCGTTGGACACCTGGCGCGACGTCGCGAGGTCGACCCACGAGGCGGGCACAAGCTGCTTCCCGTGCCACCAACCCTTCTGCAGATACAACTGGCCGAACTTTGCGATCTCCTCTGTGCGGCCGCTCAGCCCGAATCCGCCCATCGTGATCCCTTGCGCGTCGGCTTCCCATTGCGGATCTTCGAAGCCAAGCGGTTCAAACAACCGCGCGCGCAAGTAGTCGAGGACCGACTGTCCCGTGACCTTTTGCACGATCGCCGACTGCATGTAGGTGGCCGGTGTGTTGTAGACGAAGAACGTGCCGGGCTTGTGCGCGACGGGCAGGGCGAGGAATTTCTTCGCGAGCGATTCCCGTGCATTGTAGGGGAAGCCCGCGATGTCTTCGGCGTGGTGACCGGTGGACATCGTGAGCAGATCGCGCACGCGCATGGCTTTCAGATTTTCGCTCGGTTCCGCGGGCAGTTCGTCGGGGAAGAACTTCGCGACCGGGTCGTCGATGCTGAGCTTGCCCTCGTGCACCGCGAGGCCCACCGCCGTCGAAGTGAAGCTTTTGCTCAATGAGTAAAACGTATGCGGCGTCTTCGCATCGTAGGGTGTCCACCACGCTTCACTGACCACGTGCCCGTGCCGCACGAGCATGAAGCTGTGGATGGTGTCGACGCTCGTGTCCGCAGCCTCGATGAACTCGAGAATCGCGCTCGACGAGATGCCTTGCGCTTCAGGCGTGCTGCGCGGGAGCGGCGCGGCGTCGAGGAAGGGAATGAGCGCGCTGGCGGCCGCGAGACAGAACAGGGACAGACGGGAGATTTTCATGGGGCGGGGTGGACCGATTCAGCCTGACGCAACTCACCACGCAAGGATGCTGCGAGGGGACGTTTGCGGGCCCGAGGGTTGTGCGCACGGTGCGGATCATGCCAACGCGACGCACGACCCCTTGGGAAAAACCCGCATCGAAACGGAAGTCCGGCAAGATGGCGCTCTCGGCGAAAAACAAAGCGTGGGCGAAGGCGCGCGCGAAGAAGGCCGGCCGACGTTATCCCAACCTCGTCGACAACATGGCTGCGGCGAAGAGGCAGCACGAACAGCAGCACCGTGGTGCGGATCATCCCTGAACAAGCGGGCAAGTGTCGATCTCGCGCGCCGCAGAAGTGCTGGACCCCGACGTTCTCATCGGGCTGGTGGGCCGCCGCTCGTGGATAGCCCGGCGAGGACGTCGCGCTCCATCTGGCGAGCGACGCGACTGCGCGGAGTCCGTCCCGAGTCACGCGAAGATATGGTCTGAGCCGCGCCAACGTCCGTCCCGAGTCGCGCCAGTGTCTGTCCCGAGTCGCGCCAAGCTCCGGCATGGGCCGCGACAACGTTCGCACCCGGGAGGCGCGGAGAACAGAGCCGCGGCGCGCTCGGGCGGACGCGTGTGGAACGGAGCAGGAGTTTGTTGAGCTCGACCCGCGGCAGAGGCGGGAGACCTCAACCTACGCAGGTGATCACTTGGCGGCGGCGCCGGGGGACCAATCCTTGATCGGCGTGGCGAAGCGATACTCGATGTCCCACGGGAAGTGGATCCACTTGTTCTGCTTAAACTCTTTGATGCAGGTATCCACGATCGGGCGGCCGGCGGGTTTCGCGTAGAGCGTGGCGAAGTGGGCCTTCGGCAGCATGCGACGGACGTATTGCGCGGTGCGGCCGGTGTCGACGAGGTCGTCAATCAAGAGGAAGCCGTCGCCGTCGCCGCTCACGCCTTTGAGCACTTCGATCTCGCCCTGCTCGGTGGCGGCGCTGCCGCTCTTACCGGTGTAACTGGAAATGCACACGGTATCGACGAGGCGGATTTCGAGTTCGCGCGCGACCAGGGCGGCGGGCACGAGTCCGCCGCGCGAGATGGCGATGATGCCTTTCCACGCGCCCATGCCGTGGAGGATTTCCGAAAGATAGCGCGCGTCGCGGTGCAACTCGGCCCAGGAAATCACGATTTCGTCTTCGTAGCGGGAGCGGGTGATCGAGGAGGTGCTCATGGGGACTCGGTCGGGTTGCGCCGGAGCAAAGGCGGCGGGGCGGCCGGAGTCACGCTTCGACTCTGTGCATCGGTTGGCCAAAGCATGCGAGTCGCGCCGGTCTGGCAGGGCGGGCCGGCGCTACCGAGCTGGTTTCGGGGCACGGCGACATCGCGTAAAGGCGGCTCGCCGGAAGCAGCGACCCGCCCTGCCACGGGCGAAGGTTTCAGGTCGCTGGCGTGAGGGCCGCAACCGGCGCGCAGCTCGAAGCGAGGCGGCGGACGTCGTCGCCCGAAATGGTCTCGCGGATGATCAACTCCTCGGCGATCGCATCGAGCGCGGCGCGTTGCACGGCGAGGGTCTCGCGGGTGGCGGTGTAGTTTTCGTCGAGGATGTCTTTCACGTAGCCTTCGGCGCGGTGGAAAGTCTGCGGGCTCGCGAGGTTTTGTTCACCATCGCCGCGGGAGAGCGCCATGAAGCCGAGGGGTGACATGCCCCATTCGAACACCATCTGGCGTGCGGTGCGGGTGGCTTCCTGGATATCGCCGGAGGCACCGCTCGTGATCGTGCCGATGGCGAGTTCTTCGGCCACGCGACCGGCCATGAGGCAGCGCATCCGGGCGATGAGTTGCTCGCGCGAGTAGTTGAGCAGATCGCGTTCGGGCGTGAAGTGCGTGCTGCCGAGCGAGCGACCGCGGGGGATGATCGTGACCTTCTGGAGCTTGATCGTGTCCTCGCCCATGAGGACCTGCATGAGGGCGTGGCCGGCCTCGTGGTAGGCGATGACGCGTTTGTCGTGAGGCGACATGGCGCGGCGGGTTTCGCGGCCCCAGTTGATTTTGTCGCGGGCCTCGTCGAGGTCCGACATGAGAATCGTGCCGCGGCGGTGGCGGGCGGCGTGAATCGCGCCCTCGTTGAGCAGGTTGGCGAGATCGGCGCCGGAGAACCCGGGTGTGGCCTTCGCGATCTCGCGAAGATCGACGGTGGCGTCGAGTTTCACCGAGCCGGCGTGGACCTGGAGGATCGCGGTGCGGCCGGCGAGATCAGGCAGGCCGACGGACACCTGACGGTCGAAGCGACCGGGCCGGAGGAGAGCTTTGTCGAGCGTGTCCGGGCGATTGGTCGCGCCGAAGACGACAACGGCGTCGCTCGAGTCGAAGCCGTCCATCGCCACGAGCAGCGCGTTGAGTGTCTGGTCGTGCTCCTGCTGAGCGCCGCTCGCGTCGCCGGATGAGCGTTGGCGACCGAGCGCGTCGATCTCGTCGATGAAGATGATACTGGGCGCGGTTTCGCGGGCTTTCTTGAAGAGATTACGCACGCGGCTGGCGCCGACGCCGACATAGAGCTCGACGAAGTCGGAACCGCTGAGGCTGTAGAAATGAGCCTTGGCTTCGCCAGCGACCGCTTTGGCGAGCATGGTTTTGCCGGTGCCCGGAGGCCCCACGAGCAGCACGCCTTTCGGCATGCGCCCGCCCGTGGCGCTGAAGCGCGCGGGATCTTTGAGGAAGTCGACGACCTCGACCACTTCGTCTTTGGCTTCGTCGCAGCCGGCGACAGCGGAAAATTTCACCGTGGTGCTCGCAGCCTTCATGGAGCCGCGAGAGAGCGTGCTGAAGCGCCCGGCGTAGCGCTGGGCGAAGATCAAGATGCCCACGATGATCGTGGCGCCCGCGGAGACCTGCATCAGAACGTGAACGACGCGGGCGAGCTGCTCGCGGGGAGAGGCGGCATGGATGCGAGCGATGGTCGTCGCATCGTCTTCACTGAAGTGGTGTTCGCGCAGGAGCTGAAGTTCGCCATCGGTGAGACGGGCCGTGGTGTGGACGGCGATTTTCTGGCCGTCGACAGTGCGCTGGGCCCGGAGGTCGGCGAGGGCGCCGGCATTGCCACGGTAGATGATGGAGCCGGCGGACAACTCTCCGGCTCGGGCGGCCGTAAGGAAATCGATCGCCGGCAATGGCTGGTCGCCGGCCGCAGTGGCGGAGGAGGTCGACGCCGTGCGGCTCAGGAACAGGTCGGCGCCGCCGGTGAGCGCAAACGCACCGAGGAGGATGAACAACCAGCGAAGGGGAATAGTGGGCACATCTCCTATGCGACGCATCCGGAAATCCCCCACAACACCAGAAACGCCCACCGCCGCTGCCAGCTGAGCAGCTGCTACGCAGGACCCAGGGGGCGCGCCGTATTCACCGAGTCACTACAAAGCCAATTGCTGGCGAAGGGCTTCCGACGTGAGCGTCGTCGCCGCAGATTGTGGCCGGCGATCTGCAAATCGTTGCAAGTCGTGTCGGCCAAGAATGTGTGAAAATGCGCAGATCCCCGCCACTTGCACGGCTAGTGGGGAATTTGAGCGAGTTTGCGCCCATCGAGTCAGGCGCGCGCAGCCGATCGACCGGCGCGCTCTGAACCGGGGGCCATCCGCTCAGACGGAGGTCGGGCTCCGCGTGTCGGTCGATGCGACCTGGTCCAGGTTTTCTTGAAGCTTGCTCGGAAACTCCTCTGAGGAAACTTCGCGCGCGGTGGCTGGCACGCTGGTGTCGCGTTGCTCGACAGAGGTGGAGCGCACGCCCAGCTGTTTCTCGGCCGCCAGCCAGTGCTCCATGTCCTGACCGTTCGGGCGACCCGCCGCGACCCACAGTTCGTAAGCGCGCTCAGCAATCTGTTCGCGAGTGACCGTCGTCAGAAAGATATTACCGGCCGCGTCCGCGCTCTTGACCTGCACGGAGGTGCGCGGCGCGACTTGGACAGAAGGGGAAGCGGAGATCTTCTTCGTTTTCATCAAGGCCATTGAACCGAAAACGGGCCTCCGGTGCCATCGGGCGCCGGCCCCAAATCCACCTCCGGCCGCCCGCGGAAAGTTGCCGGTGAATCGCTCATGTGTCGCGGACGCATGTCGTTGTCGCCATGAAGACCACCCCTGAACTCACGCCGGCTGAGACCTTCGCCCGGCTCGAGAGCATGATCGGCGAGATTCGCATCGGGATGCTGTCGACGGTCGGCGCCGGCGGCGATTTCCACAGCCGGCCCATGGCGACGCTCGAAGTCGATACGGTCGGCGGCGCGATCTGGTTCCTGACGGCGGACGACTCGCTGAAGGCCCACGAGATCCACGCCGATTGGCGCGTGGGACTCACCTATGCAGACCCAGGCCGTTCGACCTATGTCGCGTTGAGCGGCACGGCTCAGCTGATCGATGATCGGGCCAAGGCGCGCGAGCTCTGGAGCCCGATGATGAAGGCGTTTTTCCCGGGCGGAGTGGATGATCCCCGGCTCGTGCTCCTGCGAGTCGTGCCGGAGCGCGCCGAATACTGGGACGCCTCGGAAAACCGCATGCAACAACTCTTCAACCTCGCGAAGGCGGCCGTCACCGGCCAGCCGCCGCACAACCTCGGCCACCATGCAAAAGCACACCTCAACTGACGGCACCACCGGCGAAGCTCAGGGTTCGGAAGCTTCGCGCACGAGCTCCCTGCCCATCCTCTACGTGAAATCCGGCTGCCCCTGGTGTCACGAAGTCGTCGACTTCCTGATGTCCAAGGGAATTGGATACGAAGAGCGCAACGTCTCGCGCGACTCCGACGCCATGGCGGAGATGCGCCGCAAGTCGGGACAGACTTCGGCGCCGACGATGGATTGGAACGGCAAGATTCTCGCCGACTTCGGCGTGGACGAGCTCAAGCCGTTCCTGCGGCAGCAGAACGTCAAGTTCGAGGACAGCTGAGCGCGCGGGGCGCGATCACGCCTCGAGCTTCACCTGCAGGTCGGCGATGATGCGGTGCCCTTCCGCTTCAAAATGGAAGATGTGCCGCGTGGCTGACTTCACTGCGGCCACGGCAATATTATTTCCGCGGACGATCGTGGGCAGCGTCAGTTTGCACGGGAACCCGAGATCGCAGATCTGATTCTTGAAACCGCCAACCGTCATATTCGTGAGTTCGCCGATCGCGTCCTTCACGACTTCGGGTCCGTTCATCTCCACCTCGTTCAGGGACATGTCGAGGATCCGGCTCGTCGCCAGGACCGCATAAGGCTCTGGGAAGCGCAGATAAATGAGCCCGTTGGCGGAGCCGAGAAAACCCACGCTGCCGATCACCTGCGGGTCATTCACCACGAGCATGCCGTGGTCTTCGATCTTCTGCACGAGTTTGACCTGATGGCCGATCATCGTCCGGAAGACGTGCTCCATGGCCTTCGTGACGGCATCGTCGATCGTGGAGACGGGCAGGGCGGCAGCGAGGGACATGAGTGAGGGAAGCAGAAACGGGTTCGCCCGGCCGGGAGGCAGGGCGTTTGTGCGTTCGTATCGGCACACCGCGGCGTTTCGTGGAGTAATTTTTGCAAATGATTCCGTGTCATGGTCGAGGCCGAGCCAGCCGCTGGCTTGACTCGAAACGCATCAAGGCTCGACCCCAGCTGCACCGAATCCAGACCCGGTCCGCAGTCCACCCCGACTCGCTTCGCACTCCGTTCCGAGTCGAGCCGCGATGTGGCTCGACCGGGCACGGACTTCGAGTCGGAAGCCGGCGGTGAAACGTTACCTCGCCTGCGAGGCGTCGCGGCGGGACTTGTTTTCGGCGATCAGCTTCTGAGCCTGATCGGCGGGGATTTCAGCATAGTGGCTGAACACCTCGGAGTGGCGGCCACGGCCGCTCGTGAGCGAACGCACGGTGGTGCTGTAGCGGTAGAGCTCCTTTTGCGGCACTTGGGCTCTGACGAGTTGGAAGTGTCCGTCGACCTCCACGCCGAGGATGTGGCCGCGGCGTGAGGAGATGTCTCCCATGATCGCGCCGACGTGCTCCTCGGGCACGGTCACGACGACGTCGAAGATCGGCTCGAGCAGGCACGGCGCGGCCGAGAGGAATGCCTCTTTGAACGCATGGTAGCCGGCGACCTGAAACGCGATGTCCTTCGAGTCGACCGGGTGCATCTTGCCGTCGTAGAAGTCGGCGTTCACGTCGGTCACGCGGTAGCCCGCGAGGATGCCTTCCAGGGTGGCGGTGCGGATGCCTTTCTCGACGGAGGGCACGAAGACGCGGTCGACGTTGGTGCCGACGAGCGATTGTTTGAACACAATCCCGGCGTCGCGTGTGGCGGGTTCGATGCGCAGCCACACTTCGGCGAACTGGCCCGCGCCGCCCGTTTGTTTCTTGTGACGGTAGCGCGCCTCGCCGCGGCCGCGGATCGTCTCGCGGAAGGGGATGCGGGGCTCTTCGAGTTCGACCGCGACCCCGAAGCGGCGGAGCAGACGCTCGACCAAAACCTGGAGCTGAATCTCGCCCTGGCCGGAGACGATCGTCTGGTGCACCTCGTCGTCGACCCGGTAGTGGAAGGTCGGATCTTCGGCGTGCAGGGTGGCGAGACCGACGGCGAGTTTATCCTCGTCGCCCTTCGAACGGAGTTTCAGCGCGCCATGGATGTTGGGCGCGGGGTATTCGACGCGGGGCAGCGAGACGACGTGCTTCGGACTGCAGAGCGTGTCGCCCGTGTGGGTGGCGCGGAGTTTCACGACCGCTCCGAGATCGCCGGCGTTGAGTTGCGGGACCGGCGTGCGTTCGCGTCCGTCGAGCACGTAGAGCTGGCCGACGCGTTCGGTGACGCCGCGCGAGCTGTTGAGCAATTCATCTCCGCTGCGCACGGTGCCCGCGAAGACGCGGAAGAGCGACAGCTCACCCACGCCGGGCTCGTTCATGGTCTTGAAAACATACAGAACCGGCTCGGGCTGCGTGAGCGGCACCGAGCCGGGGAGATCACTGGCGTCCCGCGCGGGCACCTCCGCGCGGTCCATCGGCGAGGAGCCGTATTTGGCGATGAAGTCCATCAGGCGTGCGACGCCGACATTGGTCTCCGCCGAGACGGGGAACAGCGGGACAAAGACCTGGCGTTGAATCGCGGCGTGCAGTCCGGCGCGAAACTCCTCCTCGGCGAGGATGCCCTTCTCGAAGAAACGCTCCATGAGCGAATCGTCGGATTCGGCCACGAATTCGATGAGCTGACGGTGCAGTTCCTGAACCTGAGCGGAGAGGTCGCCGGTGGCGGGCTCCTCAGCATAGCGGCCGTTGCCGCCCGGTTTGTAAGTGACGACCTCATTGCGCATGACGTCGAGCACGCGGCTGAAACCGGGACCGGCGTCGAGTGGAAGCGCGAGCGGGAACACGTTTTTGCCGAAGTGTTCGCGGGCGCTGGCGAGCACGTCGTCGAAGCGGACGTTCGCTTTGTCGAGCGCATTGACGACGAGCATTTTTGGCAGGCTGAAACGCGTGGCATAATCCCACACCGCGTCGGTGCCGACACCCAGCCCGTGCGCGGCATTGATCACGATCAGGGCGAAATCGCCCACGCGCAGAGCGCCCAGGCCCTCGCTGATGAAGTCGGCGTAGCCGGGGCAATCGAGGACGTTGAATTTGCGGGCCTGCCACTCGAGATGGAGCAGGGAAGCGTGCACGGAGATCCGATGCTGGTGCTCGCTGGCGTGGTAGTCGGAGACGGTGGTCCCGGCGGCGATGTTGCCCATGCGGCCGATCCGGCCGGCGCAGGCGAGCATCGCTTCACAGAGGATCGTCTTGCCGGCGGAGGCGTGACCGAGGACAGCGAAATTCCTCAGGTCCGGGGAGGCATAAGCATTCATGGGCCGACGGGTTGAGGGGAACCGCGGAGGGGCGGCGGGGTGGGGGAACGCGATCAGTGTAACCCGCTCGGGCACGGACGCCTCCGCGCGTTTTGCGGGTGTCGGCGCACATTTTGCACAAACCCCTCGCGAACGGAAACAAGCGGGATAGTTATTAGCAAACGAGGCGCCGCGGCGTGCAACGCATCGCGCCCAATGAGGTCACAAGCGCATGTTCCAAAACCTGCGTCGCCACTGGGAAGAGCTGCGCCGCGCGCCTGCGGGCAAGCGGTTCCAGCAGCATTACGAGCGCACGCGCCGCTCGGGAGACCGGCGTTGGTGGCCACGCGTGGTGCGGCTGGTCGTGGCGGCGGTCTGCGTGGTGATCGGCCTCGCACTGTCCGTGCTGCCGGGACCCGCGATTTTGTTTTTCGCGATCGCGGGAGTGTTGTTCGCAGCGGAGTTCGAATGGGCGGCGAAGGGGCTGGATCGCGGCGAAGTGTGGGTGCGCAAAGTCACCCGAAGCTGGCGGGATAAGTGGCGGAAGCGGCGAAAGAGCACGCCTCGTCCGGCCCATCACGTATCCAAGTAGTCGATACCCGAGCGGGACGAGGAAGGGCCGGAACCGGGAAAAAATCCCGGGTCCGGAAGCTTGAAGGGGGCTGGCGGGGTGCTAGACCCGGAATCGGCCCGCCAGTGTGGCGTCGCCCTCTCCAGCCCCATGAAAACTCCTTTGCGGTGGCCCGCCGCCCTGTGCGGTCTGGCCCTGTCTTTGTGTTCAACTTTCGGCGCCGGCGCGGCGCTGGAACGTCTCACTCCCGTCCCGGACGGCGAACAGATCCCGATCGAGGATTTCTTCCGACCGTCGCTTTTCACCCGCGCGCAGCTAAGCCCGTCGGGCACGCATATCGCGGCCTTGATCTCCACCGGCGATGATCAGCGTGTGCTCCTGGTTTACGAGATCGCCACGCAACAGTTTGGCCGCCTCAACGGCGGTCGGGAGCGAGACATCTCCCATTTCGGGTGGCTGGACGATCAGACCATTTTCTTCCACCTGACCACGCGGAAACTCTATCACGTCGGACTGTTCGCGGCGAACATCAAGCGGCTGCACATGCCCCGTCCGCTGCTGCAATACAACGGGGCCTCGCTCATCGCGGTGCCGCATAAGCATCGGCTGCGGCCGCTGGTCTGGCAGCGCTTCGATGCCGTCGGCGACGACGGTCGCGATGGTGGGGTGGTGCTCGTGAATGCGAGCGGTGATTATGGGAAGATGTTCGATCTCACGATGGTGGGCGCCCGCTACACCGACATCGCGGAAGTGCGCGAGCAAAACGAGCGTCGCATCGTGCAGCAGTTTCCGAAGCCGGCGGCCATGGGCGCAGGTTATCTCGCGGACAAGACCGGAGAGCTCGCGTTTGCGTTCACCGCGGCTGATGGGTTGTTCAATCTGCACCGGTTGGAGATGGGCGCTTGGATCCCCAGTCCGATCGATCTGGAGACAACCGACATCTGGGGCAGCGGAAACCGACCCGGCGAGGTCGTGGCCAGCGTGGCGAGCAAAGACGGTTCGCCGGCCGAGCTGCGCTTCATGGATGTGGCCACCGGGGAAGCCCGGGAACTCCTGTTGCACGACAAGAAGTATGATTTCCGCGGCGGTCTCTATCGCGATGCAGACACTGGCAACATCCTCGGTCTCCAGTTCAG
>JAEYQF010000223.1 GCA_023410155.1 Verrucomicrobiota bacterium
CTGCTGCGCCACGCCGAGCGCCAGCTTCCCGGCTACGAAGTCACCGGCTGGCTCCCGCAGTGGGACGAACCTGACCTCGCGGACGTCGTTTACGTCATCCAGCACGGCACCAACGAGTGGAAACTCGTCACGCTCGATCCTTACAACGGCCAGTTGCTCGCCTCGCCCCGCCTCGGCAAGGAGACTCTCACCGGCTGGCTGCTCGATCTACACTACACGTTTTTCGCAGATCACGCCGGCATGCTGATCGCCGGCGCTTTCGGCCTCCTGCTCTGCGCACTCGGCGTGACCGGAGTGTGGCTCTACCGCGATTTTTGGAAAAACTTCCTCCGCCTCCGCTGGGGTGCCAGCCTTCGTATCCTTTTGTCGGATACGCATAAGTTCGTCGGCATCTCCTCGGTCGCCTTCAATCTGCTGCTCGGATTCACCGGCGCCTATTGGAACTTCACGCACGTGATCGGCGAATGGGTCATGGGCGAGATGCCGGAACCCGTGATCGAAAAACGTCTTTACGGCGAAGCCCTCTCGCTCGACGCGATCACGCGCGATGCCAACGAACGCCTGCCGGGTTTCCGCGCGAACTTCCTCACGCTTCCATTCGCTCCCGAGGGCGGCATCACGCTCTGGGGCGCGGTCGAGCCGCGCGGCGCTTTGCGGAGTCCCTACGGCAGCACGGTCGCCTACGGTGAACAAATCGGAGACTTCAAAGTGGCGACAGACATTCGCGCCGCCGGTTTCTGGAAACAAGCCGTCGATGCGTTCACCCCGCTGCACTACGGCACGTTCGGCGGGCTGCCGGTGAAGATGCTCTGGTTCATCGGCGGCCTGACCCCCGGCATCCTCGCGGTCACCGGCTTCTGCATCTGGTGGATGCGCCGCAGGCGTCGCAGCAGCGTCGCCGCGACTGCAGAACGCCAGGCCGATCTCGTGGCCGAGGAGATCGCCTGAATCCGCCGCGGCTCGCCTGCCGTGTTTCCTCCCGCCGCCACCACGACCTACGCTCGCGAGACCCCTCTAGGATCGATGCCACATCGAGCGTGAGGGCTCCCCCGGAAACCAGCGCAAAGAGTGCAGTTAGTTTCTGTGTCAGCTTTCTCCGGAAGCCGGACCGATGACGCAGACGGCGCTCCGCTCACCACTCACCCAATGACAACACCCAGTAAACTTGCCCGCTTCCTCGCTCTTGCGCTCGCCATCGGGCCGACGCTCGGCGCCCAGACCGAAGAGGAAACGGCTCCTTCCGAGCCAATTCAGCTCGCTCCTTACAACGTGAGCGCCTCCGGGGCCTTGAGCGTGCTGCAGATCACGCAGCGTGACCTTGAGACGCGCCAGGCGCTCGACCTGGAGGACACCCTCTCCCTCGACCCGACGATCACGGTGGGCGGTTCAGTGGGCGTAGCGCAAAAGATCTACGTTCGAAATCTGGGCGAGGGGCTGATCAACGTCTCGGTCGACGGGGCGACTCAATCCGGCTCCCTCTTCCATCACACGGGCCGGATCGCGATCGAACCCGAGTTGCTCAAGCAGGTCGAGGTGCAGCCCGGCGTTGGCAATGCGTCTGACGGTCCCGGCGCGCTCGGCGGCGCCATTCGGTTTATCACCAAGGATCCTGAGGACATGCTGGCCGCCGGACGCCGTGCCGGTGCGTTGCTCAAATACGGCCACTTCACCAATACCCGGGGCCACAAGGGCAGCCTCACCACGTTTGCCCGGCTGACCGACGACTGGAGTGCGCTGGTCAGCATCGTCCAGTCGGATCATGACGATATCGAGGACGGGGCGGGCAATCGCCTCACTGGCTCCGATTCACAGCAGCAGGTGGTGCTCGGCAAAGTCGTCGGTCATTTTGGCCAGGGCCACTCCATTCGCCTCAGCTTCGAGAACCTCGCGGAGGAAGGCACCAAGCTCCGCCGCCCCGAGTGGGCCCCAAGTCCCGCGAATCCGCGGTTCTACATGGAGACGGGTCGCCGCACCGCGACGCTCGCCTATGCCGTCCGCCCCGACTCCGTCGGCCCGCTCGATTTGCGCGCGACCGTGAATTACTCGGAAGCCGACATTCTCCAGATCGGACCATTCGGCCCCTACCGTGGTGCGGTCGAGAGCACCCAACTCGATCTGCGCAATACCCACCGCGCCGGCGGCCACGAAATCGTCTATGGCCTTGATCATCGCGCCGACGAAGTCACCGCCGGCCCGGATACCGATCCGACCTCGGTGGCGGAGGACAGCACCGTCACGGGACTCTTTGTCCAGGACAACCTCGCGCTCTCGTCACAGCTGTCGCTCAGCCTCGGGGCGCGTTACGATCGTTACGAACTCGACGACCTGGCCGGCCAGAACTTCGAACACGATGGTGTCAGCCCGCATGCCGGACTCACCTGGCGCGTCAATCGCCGCTTCAGCATCATCGGCAGCGCCGCGGCAGCCTACCGCGGAGCGCAGATCGCGGACGCGTTTCGCGTCGACATCCACCAAAACGATCCCGAGCTCGCAGCCGAAAAAGCGCGCAACTACGAGGTGCGCTTCCTCTACCAGGCCGACGGGCTCACCTTTGAGGCGGGCCCGTATCTCAACCGTATCGAGGACGTAGTCACCAACACCGTGCCGTGGGGCCGGTTTTACACCAACGCCGGCGATCTCGAAACCGAGGGCGTCTTCGCCCGCATCAGCCGCTCCACTCGCGCCACGTATCTGAGTCTTCAATACAACCATGCCGACACGACCCTCGATGGCCGCGTCGCCACCCGCTATCAATACGGCTCCCTCGTCTCCCGCATCGGTGACACGTGGGTGGCCGACGCCTCCTGGCGCCCCCGGCCCGAACTCGAGCTCGGCTGGAACGCGCGTCTCGTGCAAGGGATCGACGACATCGTCGTGCCCGATGTGATCAGCGGCGTCACGGGCGGCACCATCGACAAGCCCGGCTACGTGACACACGATTTCCATGTGCGCTGGTCACCCGCCGCACTGACGGGCGTCACCTTCACCCTTACGGTGAAAAACGCCTTCGATAAACTCTATCTCAGCCACGGAAGTCTGGAAGACATGACCGCGTTTCCCGACTTCGACGGCGTCATCGGAGCCTACGAGCCCGGTCGCGATATTCGTCTCTCCGCGAGCGTTCGCTTCTGAGCGCCTTCGTGGTCCGCGCGATGCCTTTCCGCCGAATCGTCTTCTGGACTCACCTTGTCGCCGGCCTCGTAGCCGGCGCCGTGATCGCCATCATGTCGGCGACGGGCATCGCAATCGCCTTCGAGGAGGAGATGCTCGCATGGTTCGATCGCAGGGTGAGCCGGATCGAGGAACCCAGCGGATCACTCCTGCCCGTCGCCGAACTAGTCACGCGGATCGAAGCGCAACGGCCGGGATTCTTCGCAACCTCAGTCACGGTCTCGAACGATCCCCTCGCTGCCTACGAGTTTCATGCCGGACGCGAGGGCCCGCTCTACGTCGATCCCTACACGGGAGTGGCGCGCGACAGCCAGGCTCACCGCGCTCACGAGGTCATCCACAAGCTTGAGGAGTGGCATCGCTGGCTGGGCGCGAAGGATGGCGTCAACTCCGCCGCTCGCCTGGTCACGGGGGCCTCCAATCTCGCGTTTGTGGTGCTCTGTGTCACCGGGCTCTACCTGTGGTTTCCACGCCGATGGAGCCGCCGGGCGCTGCGTCCGCTGCTGGTCTTGGTCCCGGGCTCTCGTGGCAAGGCGCGCGACTACAATTGGCACACGGTTCTCGGCTTCTGGTCCCTTCCGGTGTTGTTCGTGCTCGCCGTCACGGCGGTGCCGATCTCGTTTGAATGGGGACATCGCCTCGTGTTCGTCCTCGCAGGTGAGGAACCGCCGAAGGCTCGCAACTATGGCATGATGGCCGTGCCGCCGCCAGTCGTGCCGCGCCCCGCGACCAACGCCGTGCCGCTCGCCGCCGAAGCATGGATCGCGTCGCTACGGCGCGAGTTCCCCGAGTCGAGGAAGATCCAGGTGCAACTGCCTGGGGACATCTCCCCCGCGACCCCTAAACCGGTCAACGGAGGTGTCACACTCCCGGACAACATGCCGAGCCGCGCCTACGTTCCAGTCGCAATCGATCCGTTCACCGGGGAAGTCCTGGAGGCGGTCCGCTTCACGGAACGGAGCACCGGACTGCAGGCGCGCGTCTGGATCCGGTTTCTCCATACCGGCGCCGCATTTGGGGTGCCCGGCAAAATCATCGCGACCCTCGCGACCGCCCTGTCGCTCGTGCTCGTTTGGACTGGCTTAGCCCTCAGCTGGCGCCGCTTCTTTTCACGCCGTCGGTCTGGCGTGGCGGAGCCCGCGCGCTGACCGCGCCCGATCCCGCGCTCAGCTCGGTCCGGGTGTGTCCACGTCTTGGATACGCCCGTGCCGCCCGGGACCGGCCTGCTTTTGAATCGACCGCATGCCCAGTCGAAATCGCGCCGGCCGGCACACGTGGCGTCTGGAGGGCGAACGATTCCTCGCACTTGCGCTTCTGGGTTCGCCTTTGGCATATTCCCACTCAGGCGAGGTCGCTCGCTCCTCGTCGGCACTGGGTCGGCTGCCGTCGGTCAGACTCGTTAAGCCCTCAGGGCATTCGTTGCGAAATCTGCTCTTCTCCCCATCCTTAAAACTATGAAAGCCACTGCTTCCGCCGAATCGAAAACCAAAGTCGCCTCGCCCGTCGTCACCGCCCTCAACCAATACCTCGCCGACTCCTACGCGTTGATGGCTCTCACGCATCACGCGCACTGGAACGTCGAAGGCCCCGGCTTCTTCTCGTTGCACAAAGCCTTCGAGGACCAATACGAGCACCTCTTTGAGGCGATTGACGAAATCGCCGAGCGCATCCGCGCGCTGGATTCCTACGCCCTCGGCGGCCTGCGCGCCTTCGCGAAGGAAGCGGGCATGGAAGAATTCCCCACCGGCGCGCTCGCCGCGAAGGACTTCGTGGCCGGTCTGGTCGTCGCCCACGAAAAGGCCCTCGTTGATGCCGCTACGCTTCGCGATGCGGCCGGGGCAGCCAACGACTTGGAAACGCAGGACATGGCGATCGGCTGCATCCAGTGGCACCAGAAAACGAGCTGGATGCTGAAGAGCTACCT